>CALPVM020000145.1 GCA_943327015.2 Akkermansia muciniphila | reverse complement strand
CTACCAGTAACCGGAAGTCATTGCCTGACATGTAACGTTCCACCAACACTTCATCTCTAAAAGAGGTGGCGGTTGCATACGCAGTCTTGATATCGGCCTCGGTTTGAATGTTTACCGTCACGCCCTTACCCTGGTTGCCGTCATTGGGTTTAACCACCACGGGCAAACCAATTTCCAGTGCGGCTTGCCAGGCATCCTCCGCACTTCGCACGATGCGTCCTTCAGGAACGGGTACTCCAGCCGCCGCAAGCAGTTTTTTGCTGAGTTGTTTGTCTTGGGCTATGGCTTCTGCTATGGCGCTGGTCAAGTCCATTTCAGCCGCTTGAATGCGGCGTTGTTTACTGCCCCAGCCCAGGCGTACCATACTGCCTTCGGTCATACGGCTGATGGGAATACCGCGTGCCAACGCTGCATCCACAATGGAACCTGTACTTGGCCCTAAGCGAACGTCTTCGTCCAACTCGCGCAGCTGATGCAATGCATGTGCCAAATCAAATGGAGCATTACTCAGCGTGGCTTTGCACAGTTGCTGCGATAAATCAAAGGCCAAAAGCCCCACCGCTTCTTCGCTGTATTCCACCACTACTTGGTAGGTCATGGGGTCTACAGTGGGAGTGGTGCAGCTAAAGGTAACCGGGCAACCGGCCTGCGCTTGCAGTCCCAAGGCTGCCAATTCCAGAACTTGTGCCATGGTGATATTCTTGCCCTGTGCTAAGGGCTGAAAGGCACTGATCTCCGGAAACCGTTGGCGTAAGCGCTTTTCAAAATCAGAGTCGTGAGCGATGGCGTCTTCATTGCTATCGCACACCACAACCGCCTGAATGGCTGTGTGGTGGCTCCAAAGGTTGGGGCCGCGTAATGCCCTGATGCGTGTAACTTCCATATACAAAGTTGCTTTATTGGTATGAGCGCTTAATAGGGGGCTTTGGGTGGAATGGATTCAAACGTACGGAGTCCGGCTACTATCAGTTCCAGCGATACATCTGCTGCCCATGCGGCAGCCAATGCAGCCATGACCATCTGTGGTTGTGCGGCTTTGGTTTTGTTTAGGCTAGCCAAAGGCAGTTGCGCTTGCTCTTGCGTTCCGTGGGCAATGACCAAATGTTCTTGGCGTAAAAAAACTACCCGTTCTCCGGCGTTGCGGTGAGATTGAATGATCGCGTTGGAGCCATCCATGGCATAAAAAATAACTTTGCCATCACATAATGGGGCGAGTTCAACGACTGCAGGTATATCCGCATTGAGAACAGCACTGCCAGTAGGCAGAACCACATCGACTTGCGTTCTGGCAACTTTGAAGGTTTGCTCAGCGTCCAGAATATCAAATTCCGCAAGGTCTTGAGTCCAGGTAATATCGGTAACTACACCCACTGAACATTTGTCGTAAGCCAAACCTTCAGCCAAAATAGACCGGTTGCCATTTTCAAAAACAGACGCTTGGATGGATCGGTTTAAAAGCAGCCGCTGGCCGGATTCCCGATTGGCACAGTTGTGGCTGCAAACATGTCTGCTATCTAAGTAAAGGCCTTCAGAGCAGGCCAGTCCCACATGTTTGCCGCTGATGTGGAGCAACCAGGCAATGAGTCGGGCAAGACGGCCGGTTTTGCCTGAGCCGTTGATACCAACAATCGGTATGCGCCCGTCTTTTTGCGGAGCAAAAAGGTGGTTAATAATGGCACTGCCAACAGGTCGGGGAGTTCCTTGCGCTGGCTTGATGTGTGCTAGCAAGCCGGGACTGGCGTTGACCTCAATCACGGCGCCTCGTTGTTGCGTGAGTGGTTTTGATACATCTTCTAAAACCATGTCAATCCCGGCAATATCCAGACCTACAACCCTTGCAGCCAATGTGGCAGCATAGGCTACAGTAGGGTGCACCTGGTCCGTGACATCACATGCTACGTTACCGTTACGCGACATTAACACTTTTTGCCCGTTAGCTGGGATAGATTGGGGCGTGAGCCCCACTATTTCGAGTTCAAGTTTGACTTCTTCAGATTCTTCTGGAATGAGTAAATTGAGTGGTGCATCTTCTGTATCGCCCCGGCGTGGATCGGAGTTGATCTGAGCGTCTGTCAGTTGATTGACCGTAGAGACCCCATCTCCGACTACCCAAAGGGCTTCACCCCGAGCTGCAGCCACTACCTGTTTTCCAACCACCAATAAACGGTGTTCATTGCCGGAGATGAACTTTTCAACAATCACGCTGCCGCTGCTATGGGCTTTGGCCAGATGGAATGCAGCCTCAACGCTGAATTGAGTGGATAAATCTAACGACACGCCACGACCATGGTTACCATCCAGCGGCTTGATGGCAACCGGCAATCCAAGCTCAAGAGCAGCCTCCCATGCTGCAAGCGGGCTGTTGACCAATTGCCCTTCGGGAACCGGCACCCCGCAGGATGTGAGTAAAGATTTGGTGAGATCTTTGTCAGATGCAATTTCTTCTGCGATGGCACTGGTTTGGTCGGTTTCCGCGGTCCAAATGCGCCGTTGTGCAGAACCATATCCCAGTTGAACCAAATTGCCTTCGGTTAAGCGTGTATGTGGAATGCCGCGATTGGTTGCAGCGTCCACAATGTGGGCAGTGCTGGGCCCAAGGCACAGTGAATCAACCATGCCACGCAGATGCGATATTGTGGCTTGTAAATCAAATGCTGTGTTATGAATGGCCGCCAGCACCAGATCCCGCCCAGCAGTTAGGGCTGCACGGCCTACATCTTCTTGCCGGGTACGAAAAGCAATTTTGTAGTGTCCGCGCTGCGACATTTGCCGTGCTTTGCCAAAGCCACACTGCATTCCGGCCAGATTCTGCAGTTCCAGAGTTACATGTTCCAAAATATGGGCGGCCCAGGTGCCTTCTTGCAGTCGTTGTAAAAAACCACCCCGTACACCCGGGCTGCAGTGGTGTTCTATCAAACCGGGCAGCCACTCGGTTAATCGTTCATAAAAGCCTGGAAGGGTGTTGGATGGGTGATCTTCTAGGTCACCAATGTCTATCCAAGCCTCAATCACTGATCGGTAAGTCCAGATATTGGGCCCCCCCAGGAATGTGACCCGAAGAAATTCAATTGTTTTTGTACTTGTCATGAAAAGTTGTGATTATTTCAGTGCACCAATCTCATTGGGATTACGTTAAGTGTATTCTCACTTGGTTTGCCATCTTTAAAGGCACAATCTTGCTTCAAGTTCATGGCAAATAGACAATAAAATCCATCTAAATAATATGATTTCCGCAATAACAGCATCACCAGTCTCATTGCTGGAGCTACCCAAACACTGGCAAGATGCATTGCAAGCGCACATGCTTTCTTCTGAACACGTTTGTGCTGTTCTTCCGGTTGACCTCGACACAGAATTGAATTTTGTTAAGGGCTTGGTGGTTGCAACCAACCAGCGTCTCCTATCCACTGATTCTACAGGTGCTACATGGCAAGCGTGGACCTACGCTTCAGGCTTGGAGTTGCAGCACTTTGACCATGCTGGTGTCGGACACCTTAATTTGGTGGATACACAGCAAAGGCTGGCAACGTGGCGTTTTACGCTGGGTCAGAATTTAGCCGCTATGCGCTTGCTAGACCAATTTTCGGCGCAGTGCCAAAGCCATATATCGGGTCAGCCTGTGGTGCAGGCGATAAAAGAGGTCTGCCCAAGCTGCAAAGCGCCTTTGGAGCCTGAGCAGGATGAATGCCCCATTTGCGCTAAAGTGGTGCACACGCCACCCTCTACCTGGACATTGCTGCGTTTGTGGCGTTTTGCCAAGCCTTACCAATGGCAGTTATTACTTGGTTTTGTACTCACGCTGTTGGGTACTGCAGCCAATTTGGTTCCGCCCTACCTTACCATGCCCATCATGGACGAGGTGCTGATACCGTTTCAAAACGGGCAGCCCATCGCACCCGGTTTGGTAGCGTTGTACATGGGGGGATTATTGGGCTCAGCACTGTTGGCATGGGTGTTGACCTGGGCCAAAACCTATATTCTGGCCTTGGTGTCAGAGCGTATAGGTGCTGATTTGCGAACCACCACGTACGAACATTTGATGCGTTTGTCGCTGGAGTATTTTGGCGGCAAACGCACCGGCGACTTGATATCCCGTATCGGTAGCGAGAGCGACCGTATCTGTGTTTTTTTGTCACTGCATTTGCTCGACTTTGCCACCGATGTCATTATGATTTTAATGACAGCAGCTATTCTTTTTTCCATCAATCCCTGGCTGGCGTTGGTGACCCTAGTGCCTTTACCCTTAATCGCCTGGATGATTCATTTGGTACGTTCCCGCTTGCTGACCGGCTTTGAAAAAATTGACCGGGTGTGGTCGGAGGTTACCAACGTTTTGGCCGACACCATTCCCGGCATCCGGGTGGTAAAGGCTTTTGCACAAGAAAAGCGTGAAGCCATGCGTTTTAAGCAAGCCAACCAGCACAATCTGGAGGTGAATGACCGAATCAACAAAATATGGTCTTTATTTTCACCTACGGTCACGCTGCTTACAGAATTGGGGCTGTTGGTAGTCTGGGCATTTGGCATCTGGCTGGTGTCGCGTGGTGAGGTTACCGTAGGTGTACTCACCGCCTTTATTGCTTACATTAGCCGGTTTTATGGCAGGCTGGACTCCATGAGTCGCATCGTATCTTTTACGCAAAAATCAGCCTCCGCAGCCAAACGCATTTTTGATATTCTGGACCATGTGTCGAGCGTACCCGAGCCCGCTAAGCCGGTGCATGTGGGTAAGGTCAAAGGGCATATTGTGCTGCGCGATGTGGGGTTTCGCTACGGCAATCGTGCCGTTAACCGCGGCATTAACCTCACCATTGCTCCTGGAGAGATGGTTGGGCTGGTAGGGCAGAGCGGCTCCGGTAAAAGTACCCTGGTTAATTTAATTTGCCGTTTTTACGACGTATCCGAAGGTGCTATTTTGGTGGATGGGGTCGATATCAGGACTTATGCCATTGCAGACTACCGGCAAAACATCGGACTGGTATTGCAAGAGCCATTTTTGTTTTTTGGTACTATTGCCGAGAACATAGCCTATGGTAAACCCAATGCATCTCGTGCCGAAATTGTGGCTGCAGCACGTGCAGCCCATGCGCACGAATTTATTTTGCGTTTGCCCCAGGGGTACGACTCCATGGTGGGCGAGCGTGGTCAGGGCCTGTCTGGTGGTGAGCGTCAACGTATCTCCATTGCCCGCGCACTCTTGATTGACCCTAAAATCCTGATTTTGGATGAGGCTACGTCATCGGTCGATTCAGAAACCGAAAAAGAAATACAAAAAGCCCTCGAAAACCTAGTGCAAGGCCGTACCACGATAGCCATAGCGCATCGCCTGTCCACCCTGCGTAAAGCAGACCGTTTGGTGGTGCTAGACCGGGGCAGTGTGGTGGAGGAGGGCACACACGATGCTCTCATGGCGCAGCAAGGGGCATACTTTAAATTGGTTGAGGCGCAAGCGCGCAACATGGACATAGACGAAAGGTCAGAGGCATGATCGACCAACTTTCCCGCAACCCGTTTGGTAAATTGGTTTGGATCAGTCCCGACGGCGAGACCTTTGAATGCGTGCAACCGGTCAGGGCGTTTCCTATTCAGTCGCCTGAAGACGGTATTGCGCTTGTCAGCACTAAGGGTCACGAACTGGTTTGGATTGACCACCTCTGCGAGGTGCCCGAACCGGCGCAAACCCTGATTCGTGAAGAATTGGCTACACGCGAATTTATGCCGGTTATACACGACATAATTTCTGTAACAAGTTTTTCAACACCATGCACCTGGCACGTGCGTACCGATCGGGGGCAGACCGAGTTTGTATTGCGTGGAGACGAAGACATTCGCCGCATCGGGGTGCAACATGCGCTCTTGGTAGAAGATGCGCATGGTATTCAGTTTTTGATTCGTGATTGGTTGGCCTTAAACACATCTAGCCGAAAAATACTCGATCGTTTTCTTTAGTTTACAGCTTAGTGTGCCAGCTAAGCTCTGTCATACTTAGGTCGTAATTTCTTTTCATTCAATACTAGGAGATCACTATGGCAAAAGGTCAGCAAAAATCCAACAAAGAAACCAAAAAACCCAAAAAAGACAGTAGCGCGCCCAAAGTTCCTACGGGTGAGCCAGTGCGGGCAACAATTACTACCTCAATCATGCCGCGCGGAAAGTTAAAAAACAAACAGCCATAGCCTACATGCAACTTCAGGACATACTTTATTCACAAGGCTTTGGCACCCGACGGGTTTGTGCTGGCCTGATACAGCAGGGTTTGGTGCAAGTGCAAACTGCATTTGATTCGTTAGACTATGTTGTATGTCTCCAGTCCGATCGTGAGTTTGATCCCATAGATTTGCGTTTCAAGGTTAAAGGGGCAGATTGGGCGTATCATGCAAAAGCTTACCT
>CALPVM020000144.1 GCA_943327015.2 Akkermansia muciniphila | reverse complement strand
GGTTTTCCAACTTTGTCTAATGCAGGGCTAACCCCAGAGCTGTTGCTGGAAGCCGCAGACTTAAATTTAGCGCGGTCCATCGAAAGAGTACCATCTTGGTTTTGGGTAATACCAGCCTTAGCTAGTTCTTTTGCTGCATCACTTTTGGCAAATTCTTTTGCAGCATTTTCAGCGCTGGTTCCGCCCGCTTTTATTTTTTTGTTAAATTCTGCAATGGTTTTCTCAGCATTGTTTGCTATCTCAGTGGGGGAAACGTAACGTCCCGACTTTTCAGGTGTGGTAGGGGTATTGCTTGTCTTGCTGGTTAAATCGGCAGCACGTTTTTCAAGTGTGCTAATTGAAGTGCTTAATTCGCCCCTTTGGTCGAGTGCTTTAGCGCTGGTAGCCTCAACCTTTTGACCTACTTTTTCAAGCGCTTTTCGCAGCGCTTCAGGGTCATTGGCCGCTGCTGCTTTGAATTTTTCTTGGTCAATTTTGATAGAGCCATCTTCCCCGACAGAAAAACCAGCGTTTTGAAGTTCTGAGGACAAGCCGCCGCCAGTGACTCCGTTACGCATAGCAGTGCCTGCACGACGTGATTCAATGGTATCCACATTGCCGTCAAGCTTGGCGCTGCCTTCTTTTGCAACCATTAGTGTGTTGTTGTAAGCGGATGCCATTTTATTGGCTGCTGCAGCCATCTCCTCGGTTGAGGCGTTGGCTTTGAGACTTTGGAGGTCTTTGGCCGCAGTCTGAGAGTCTGAAATGGAGGACTTTAATTTTCCAAGAGAAGAAACCTGCACTTGTGTTGACTCAACCTTTTGTTGCGTTTTTATATCAGCGTAGTCAAAGGAATTTTGTACTTTTTTGTTTTCTACGGGGCTTACATTAGATGCGCTGTTGATTTGACGCGTGTTGGCTTGGGCCATTACAACATTGGCTTGGGATGATTTGTACAAGTCAGAAATGTTCATGGCTTAGCCTCTTTAAGATGATGATGGCAGGCAAAACAACGCAATGGAGTTTTAAAGCAAAAATTGACCCGTTAAAGCCTGCCTATTTAAGGCTTATCTTAAATCTTTTTGCATAGTTTGTGTGGTACTACATGTCAATTCTTACGATTACTTTTTGCACCACAGCTGCAGCAAACGTTGACGCGCATGCGGCTGCATATTGATTTTTTCCAGATCATTGCCGTAATGTTGCACCACACGCTTGTCCATCATTGCAAACCAAAGTGCAGGTATATAGGCTGCAGTAATCATGGCTGCATAACCAGATGGTAGTTGCGGAGCCTCGTCAAAATGGCGAAGAGCTTGGTAACGCCGTGCAGGGTGCGCGTGGTGGTCGGAGTGGCGTTGCAGGTGGTACAAAATGATATTGCCCACAATGTGGTTGCTGTTCCAGGAGTGCTCAGGCTGGCAGCGAACATAGCGGTTATTGGCATCTTTGGCGCGGAGCAGGCCATAGTGTTCTACGTAATTAACCACTTCCAGCAAAGACGCGGCATACAAGCCTTGTAAAAGCAAAAAAAGCAGCACCCCCCAGCCGAGCCAGACAATGAGCCCGCCATAAAGCATGACGGATAGTGCCCACGCCTGCACATTGTCATTGCTAGCATGCCATGTACTTTTGCCTTGACGTTGCAGCCTCTCAGCCTCTAGTTGCCACGCTGAATGCAAACTTCCAAAAACCGTACGTGGCAGAAAAGCCCAAAAACTTTCTCCCATGCGAGCGCTGGCCGGGTCTTCTGGGGTGGCCACCCGTTTGTGGTGCCCGCGGTTATGTTCAACGTAAAAGTGGCCATAGCAGCTAGGAGCTAATGCCAGTTTAGCTAACCATCGGTCAAACGACTCTTTTTTGTGTCCCAGCTCGTGTGCGGTGGCAATACCAATGCCGTTAAATGCCCCCACTGAGAGTGCCAGCGCAATCCAAGCGTACCAAGTGGTGTCTTGTGATGTGGCAAGCCAAGCCCCATAGACAGTGCCGATTAATTGAAAGGGTACATAGGCCCAAACCAGAGCGCGGTAGAAAAAATCATTTTCCAGAGCGGCTATGGATGACTCTGTGGGATTGCTAAAGTCTTCGCCAAAAAGCATGTCAAGAACTGGCATGATAAGGTGAATAAAGACCGGTGCAAACAGTAAATACCACCATTGCCCTGTGGCATGAAAAATTGCAATTGAGCTGCAAAAAACGACGGGTATAGCGGGGCTTAACAGCCAAAGCCAGCGTTTATCCTGCCATTCCTTTTGCGTGGATCGGTTGGTTAACATGCTGGTCTCCTGCTTTCAAGATGTTAAAAATCGGATGCCAAAGCACCCCTGAATGGGCAAGGACTCTATAGTGACTGGCATCACAATAAAAATCAAATGCAACGCCATTCATTATCGCCATCTGACTGTTTTCTTGTTGCTCAATGCATGTTGAACCTGCACCCTGATGCAAGGGTTGTGTGCATGTGTCTGCAAATCAGCCCATGCGCGTCTGAAACACAGAAGGATTTCATGATTTTTTGTTCCATGCTTCGTTCTTCACTTCGCTGACTCAACGCGGATTGTGTATAGAATGTAAGATTAATGGGCTTTTTTTCTAGTAACAAGCCCTAAATTGGGACAATTCTCTCTCGCTGATACAACAATGACAAACGAAACCACTTCTGTAACAACTGCTGCCAATGCTTCATCCATCACGGATGCTATTCGCAAGCAAATTCCGCTTACCCAAAACCAGTGTTTGGAGTATGTGCGTCGTAACGCCATGGACTTGGAGCATGTGCCGGCATCCCTTAGAACCATGCCGGTGTTGCTAGCTGCTGTACAGCAAAATGGTGCTTGCATTCAGTTTTTTGACCAGGATAACTGGTATGGAAAGATGCAACCCGATGCATCTGGGCAAAACGGTAACGAAGGTTCAGAGGCCTTTGCCCAAGAGCTCGCCTTGACAGCGGTAAGTCAGGATGGCAATTTGCTCCGTTTGGTGCCTGCCAAGTTGCGCATCGAAACCGTCGTAAAAGCCGCACTCGAGCAAGATGGCTGGGCGCTGCAGTACCTCCAGCCACAAGAAGTAACGGACGAAGCCAGGCTAGTAGCATTGCAGCAATCTGGTTACGCATTGCGTTTTATAGACCCCGCCAACCGCAAACCCGACCTGTGCTTGGCGGCTGTTTTGAATGCATTTCCATCCTGCAAGGTGCTGGCTTTAAGCGACTATCTGCAAGAGGGCTCTGAGCGTTTACTGGGTTTAATTCTCTCCAACTGGGAGGAGTTTGAGCATATTCAAGGTGCAGAACGCGCAGCTGAAATCCGTCAAGCCATCGAATCCAGTCCCCTGTTGCAAGCGGCTAAGTCGCAGCCCACAGATTTGACCAATCTGCCTCGCCTGAGTCTGAATGATCTGGGTGTCCTGCCCGGAACCCCGCTGCTGATTCGTAGCCTTGATGGAAGCAGCCAACAGCGCCTGGTACAGTTCATTGGAAGCATTTTGGGGCAGGGTGTTTTTATTGATCCGTTGGCCGATGGTTCAGAATCCAACATCGAAAATGGCCAAACCTACATTGTTCAGGGCTTTACCGGAAAGCATTCGTTCTCGTTCTTGTCCAAAATATTGCATGCCATTGATGCACCGTTTGCCTGCACCATTATTGAATACCCGATGCGGGTGGATTCGGTGCGCGTCAGAAACGCCTTGCGCGTTAAGTCAGACTGGCCGGCATTTTTATTGCGTCCTAACCCTAAAATCAAGGGTGCTTTTATCGAGATTCCAGTGCGTTTGCACGACCTCAGCCTTAAAGGAGCCAGGGTGGTGTCCGATATGTATATTGGCTACATTGGGCAAAAAATTACGTTGCAAATCAAGGCACAATTGCAATCGGATACGGTTAATGTTTGTGTAGATGCAGAAATTCGCCATATTTCGCAGCAAAATGGGAGCGCGCAGTTTTATACCGGTGTGCAGTTTGCCGAGACCACGCTGGAGCAAAAAATGCCGATCAACTACTTGATGAGTGTGCAGGCAGCCTGATACGCCTTGTATGCATGGAGTACAGACCTAATGGTCTTTACTCCACTGGAAGCGTACCTACAATGGTTTGCACCATGGTTCAACAATAAGGCCGCTACTATGTCAGAGATCATTCACCACCGTATTTGTCCTTTGTGTGAGGCATGCTGTGGATTGGAGATCAAAACCCAATCGGGCAAAGTTACCAGTATTCGCGGGCACACTGCCGATGTATTGAGCCAAGGTTATATTTGTCCCAAAGCGGTAGCGCTCAAAGACTTGCACGAAGACCCCGACCGTTTGCGTACCCCCCTGATCAAGCGTAATGGTAAGCATGTTCCCGTTAGTTGGAACGAGGCATTTGCCGAAATTGAACAGCGACTTCCACCCATTTTGCAGCAGCACGGGCGCGATGCTGTTGGGGTGGCTGTGGGTAACCCCTCAGCTCACAAAATTGGTTTACTGACTTATTTTGGCAAATTGGCGCGTGCCTTAGGTAGCAAAAATGTTTTTTCTGCATCAACTCTAGACCAAATGCCAAAGCAACTCGCCAGTGGCATGATGTTCGGCCATTGGTTATCTGTAGCTTTGCCAGACATTAGTCGTACTGATTTGCTGCTGGTGATTGGCGCCAATCCATTGGCCAGTAACGGTAGTATGTGGACCGTTCCAGACTTTAAGGGCAAAGCCAAATCGTTGCAGGCGCGCGGCGGTAAACTGGTTGTGATAGATCCGCGACGTACCGAAACAGCGGCTATGGCAGACGCACATTACTTTATTCGTCCGGGGGGCGATGTATATTTACTTGCAGCCATGGTCCACACCTTGTTTGCCGAAGGTTGGGTACGTTTGGGCGCGGTTGCGCAGTGGGTCAATGGTATTGAAGACGTCAAGCAGGCCGTGGAACCTTTTACGCCCGAAGTGGTTGCGATGCGTTGCGGTCTGGATGCCGAAAGCATCAAAAATTTGGTCCATATGCTGGTTACTACCGAGCGGGCTGCAGTGTACGCACGAATCGGTACGTGCACCCAGGAATACGGTACCCTTGCCAGTTGGTTGGTCGATGTACTCAATACTTTGACCGGTCACTTGGATCAGCCTGGGGGCGTTCTGTTTGCCAAGTCGGCTGCATTTGCAAGTAATACTATGGGCAAACCGGGAGTGGGTAAAGGTATAGCAGTGGGTCGCCACCATGCGCGTGTCAGTGGCGCGCCGGAGGTATACGGCGAGTTACCTATGACGTGTTTGGCAGAAGAGATTGAAACGCCAGGCGAAGGGCAGATTCGCTCACTCATTACCGTGGCTACCAATCCGGTACTCTCTAGCCCAGATGGCCCACGTCTGTCAGCAGCACTTGAAACGTTGGACTTTATGGTGAGTCTGGATATTTACCTGAATGAAACCACTCGCCATGCCGATGTGATTTTGCCCGGCCTCTCACCGCTGGAAGACATGCACTACGACGTGGCCTTTCCGCAGCTTTCCTGGCGTAACCATGCTCGCTTTAGTCCCCCTGTATTGATGCCGGCTGAAGACCAACCACAGGAATGGCAAACCTTGCTCAGGATAGCAGCTATTGCTCAGGGGAAGGGTACAGGCGTAGATATTAACCAGCTTGATGACGCTTTATTTGCCCAGGACATGGAGCGATTATTGGGGGCTCACGCTCCGGCAGTAATTTCTGCGACTAAAGAGTTGCGTGGTCCTGAGCGCGTGCTAGAGGTGGCGCTTCGGACAGGGCCCTATGGAGATTTTTTTGGGCTTAAAAAGGGTGGCTTGACATTGGCAGAAGTCAAGGCAGCATCCAGTAGCGGTGGGGTTGACTTGGGCGAATTGCAACCCCGTATGCCCGAGATGTTGCGTACACCCAGTGGCAAGATTGAGCTGGCACCTGTGCTTTTTGTGAATGACATGCAGCGAGCTTTGCAAGACCTGCAGCGTCCCACACCCGCATTGGTGGTGGTGGGCAGGCGCGATGTTCGTAGCAACAACAGCTGGATGCACAACTTGCCTGTTCTGGCCAAAGGGCCTTACCGGTGCACAGCGTTGGTTCACCCACTAGATGCAGCGCGTTGCGGATTAAGTGATGGCGCCCAGGCACGGCTACGTAACGGGCACCGCAGTGTGGTTGCTCAAGTGCGCATCTCGGATGAAATGATGCCGGGCGTGGTGAGCTTGCCGCATGGGTGGGGGCACGATTTGCCTGATGTGCAACTTGAAGTTGCATCCCGGCGTCCCGGAGCAAATTTGAATGCACTGCTCGATGCCCAGTTGCGTGACCCCCTGTCGGGCAACGCAGTGTTGGGTGGCGTAGCTATTGAGATGGAGGCGGTGTAGCTTGGGCTA
This sequence comes from Akkermansia muciniphila, assembly GCA_943327015.2. Taxonomy (GTDB): domain Bacteria; phylum Pseudomonadota; class Gammaproteobacteria; order Burkholderiales; family Burkholderiaceae_C; genus Allorhodoferax. The sequence continues at coordinate 152 of CALPVM020000144.1, read as the reverse complement.
TTACTCTCTTATTTGATATGGATTATTTTTGAAGCAGCTTTGTCTGTCAAAAAATTCACTCAGCCAGGACATTTTGTAGGGTCGATGGTAGGAGTTGGGCTTTGCATAGTCCGAGTGTTTGCTTTTAGGGGTTGAAACAGCCGGAGTCGCAT
>CALPVM020000143.1 GCA_943327015.2 Akkermansia muciniphila | reverse complement strand
GTGGTATGGGCTTTATTGAAGAAACCGGTGTAGCCCAGTACTACCGTGATGCCAAAATTTTGACCATTTACGAAGGTACTACCGCTATTCAGGCCAATGACCTGGTAGGACGTAAAACCGCCCGTGATGGTGGCCAAACTGCCAAAGGTATTGCAGGTCAAATCGAAGCTACCGAAGCAGAATTGCTGAAAAGCGGAACAGAGCACGCCTTGGCAATGGCCAAGCGCTTGAAGGCTGCACGTGAGGCATTCATTGAAGTAGTCAATTTTGTAGCGGGTAACACCAAAGCCAGCCCCAATGCCGTGTTTGCCGGAAGCGTACCTTACCTGATGTTGGCTGGTAATGTGATGGCCGGTTGGCAAATGGCACGTGGCCTGTTGGCGGCGCAAGAGCTATTGGCAGCGGGTACCGATGTTGCGTTTATGCAATCTAAAATTACCACTGCGCGTTTTTATGCGGATCATATTTTGACCAAAGTGCCAGGCATGCGTGACAGCATCACTGAAGGTGCACAGTGCGTAACTGCATTGGCGCTGGAAGCGTTCTAAACAATTGGCGTGTACCCCAATTTAACCCATTAACTTAAATAGGCCTATGTCCAAACTACCTGCTCACTTAAGCAATTTACCGTTTCCAGTCATAGGTTCGCCACTGTTTATCATCAGCACCCCCAAGCTGGTGATAGCGCAGTGTATTGCAGGCGTGGTGGGCTCTATGCCCGCCTTGAATGCGCGTCCTGCAGCCCAGTTGGAAGACTGGTTGGCAGAGATTACCGAAACCTTGGCAGCCTACAATAAGGCTAATCCAGACAAACCGGCAGCGCCTTTTGCCATTAACCAGATCGTACACAAAAGCAATGACCGCCTTGAGCACGACATGGCAATGTGTGTCAAGTTCAAGGTGCCCATCATCATTACTTCGCTGGGTGCGCGTGAAGAAATCAACGCTGCTGCCCATTCCTATGGTGGAGTGGTGTTGCACGACATCATCAACAACAAGCACGCCCATAAGGCCATAGAAAAAGGCGCAGATGGACTGATTGCAGTGGCTGCGGGTGCTGGTGGGCATGCCGGCGTGAAAAGTCCTTTTGCGCTGATTCAAGAAATTCGTTTGTGGTTTGATGGCCCATTGGCTCTCAGTGGCTCTATTTCTACCGGCGATGCTGTTCTTGCAGCACAAGCCATGGGGGCTGATTTTGCTTACATTGGCTCTGCCTTTATTGCCACCGAAGAAGCCCGTGCGGTAGACGCCTATAAGCAAGCCATTGTTGATAACGACTCCGACGAGATTGTCTACAGCAACCTCTTTACCGGTGTGCATGGCAACTATCTGGCACCCAGTATCCGCTCTGCGGGTCTTGATCCTGCCAACCTGCCCGAAAGCGACCCGAGCAAAATGAACTTTGCTGCTGTGGATGCCAAGGCCTGGAAAGATATTTGGGGCTGCGGCCAAGGCATTGGGGCTATTACCAAGGTGCAATCTACAGCTGAGTATGTGGCGCAACTCAAGCGTCAGTACGCTGAAGCACGTGCGCGTTTGTTAGAGCGCAATTACGCCTGAGGCATTTTGGCGCCAATGTGCGGCATTTGACGCGCCTTTGCCAGTTCCCACTGGCGCTGGCGCTCACGGGCGCTGTTCTTTTGTGTTTCTGAAGTAGTGCCGTGGCAACGCGGGCAACTCACCCCCAGTTCAAACAGGGGAGATTGTTCTGCGTTGTCCTCCAAAGGTTGTCGGCAAGCCCGGCATAAATGGTGCTGCCCCGGTATCAGACCATGCCCGACCGACACCCGCTCATCAAAAACAAAACATTCACCTTGCCATGTGCTTTGCTCAGGGGGTATCGTTTCGAGGTATTTTAAGATGCCACCCTCAAGGTGATACACATCTTCAAAGCCTAAAGACCGCATGTAAGCGGTAGACTTTTCGCAGCGTATACCCCCGGTGCAAAACATGGCAACCTTGGGTTTTTTGCTTAGCTTATTTTGTAGCAGGGCAGAATCTTTTACCCATTGCGGTAATTCTGAAAAGCTTTTAATGTTTGGATTAATTGCACCTTGAAAACTACCAATCTCGTATTCGTAGTCATTGCGTGTGTCAACCAGCACTACATCGGGGTCTGAGATTAAAGCATTCCAATCTTGCGGTTTAACGTAGGTTCCAGCCATGAGAGCAGGGCTCACGTCTGGCACTCCCATCGTGACAATTTCTTTTTTAAGACGCACTTTCATGCGATAAAAAGGAGCTTTGTCCGACCACGATTCCTTGTGTTGCAAGTCTTGCAACAAGGGGTCTGCGCGTAGGTAAGATAGCACGGCATGAACATCGTCGGGTGAACCCGCGATAGTGCTGTTAATACCTTCACGTGCTAACAGAATAAGCCCTTTAACGTTACGCTGCTCACACAGCTTGAGCAGCGCATCTTTGCGATCAGCATAATCGTGAAGGTCCACAAACTTATAAAAAGCTGCAGTTAAAAAACAGGGCTTAGTCATGTGCCGATTGTGCCACTTGTGGCAACCGTGCCACAAGTGTAGTGCTTAGCTAAAGAAGCTTTTCAGTCTGTCGGTCCAACTGTCACCGGTTGGTGAGTGTTTACTGCCACCCTTTTTAAAGGATTCCTCCAAGTCACGCAGTAGTTTGCGTTGGTGTTCGCTCAGCTTGACCGGAGTTTCTACCAAGATATGGCAGTACAAATCGCCAGGGTAGCTCGAGCGCACGCCCTTGAGGCCTTTACCACGCAAGCGGAACTGCTTGCCGGTTTGTGTACCTTCAGGAATATCAATCGCAGCTTTGCCAGATAGGGTGGGTACATCAATTTCTCCACCCAATGCAGCAGTAACGATGCTAATGGGTACGGAGCAATGCAGGTCGTCACCCTCGCGCTCAAAAATATCATGCTTGCGCATGCGAATTTCGATGTACAAATCGCCGGGAGGCCCACCATTGGTTCCAGGCTCGCCATTGCCAGCACTGCGAATCCGCATGCCACCATCAATGCCTGCTGGAATTTTGACCTCTAGCGTTTTTTGGCGTTTAACCTTGCCTTGACCATGGCAGGCAGTGCAGGGCTCAGGTATAACCTTACCATTGCCGCGGCAAGTTGGGCAGGTTTGCTGAACACTAAAGAAGCCCTGGCGCATTTGTACCGAGCCATTGCCGTTACAGGTACCACACGTTTTGACTTGGGTGCCTGGCTTGGCGCCAGTGCCTTGGCAGCTTTCGCAGTTATCCCAGCTGGGGATACGAATTTGGGCATCTTTGCCGCGTGCAGCTTCTTCCAGCGTTATTTCTAGGGCATAGCTAAGATCGCTGCCGCGGTAGACCTGTCTCCCACCGCCTGCGCGACCACGCTGTTGGCCAAACATATCACCAAAAATGTCACCAAACGCTTCAGCAAATCCACCAAAACCTTCCGCTCCCGCCCCTGCTCCGCCGCGGTTCGGATCAACGCCAGCATGACCATATTGGTCATAGGCCGCGCGTTTTTGAGCGTCAGAAAGCATCTCATATGCTTCTTTGGCTTCTTTGAACTTTTCTTCGGCAAGCTTGGATCCATCGCCCTGATTGCGATCGGGGTGGTGCTTCATCGCCAGTTTGCGATAAGCTTTTTTAATGTCTTCTTCACTAGCACCCTTGGGAACACCAAGAACTTCGTAATAGTCTCGTTTGGCCATATCAATTATTGCGCTCAGTTACAACACAAAAACCGCGTTAAGCGCCAAAGGCGTTCAACGCGGCATGTTTCAGCGGCGTTCGCTGATGGGGCTTAACTGCCTCGTTTCACTTCTTTCACTTCTGCATCGACCACATTGTCGTCTGCGGGGCGTGATGCCTGTGCATTTTGCTCTGGGGCGGCAGCGGCTTCAGCACCTGCCGCTTCAGCTGCTTGCTTGGCTTGCATGTCGGCATACATTTTTTCACCCAGTTTTTGGCTGGCGGTCATCAGGGCGGCACTTTTCTCAGAAATGCGCTCTTTGTCATCGGTTTTGACAGCCTCTTCGAGGTCTTTGACGGCAGCTTCAATCTTTTCTTTTTCGCCAGAGTCGAGCTTGTCACCATACTCGGTCAGGCTCTTCTTGACGCTGTGAACATTGGCTTCTGCCTCATTGCGGGCTTGCACCAGTTCCAACTTTTTCTTGTCGTCTGCAGCATTGAGTTCAGCGTCTTTGACCATTTGCTGAATTTCTTGCTCTGTCAAACCTGAGTTGGCTTTGATGGTGATTTTGTTCTCTTTGCCGGTGCCCTTGTCTTTGGCACCTACGTGCAAAATGCCGTTGGCGTCAATGTCAAACGACACTTCAATTTGCGGTGTGCCACGTGCTGCGGGAGGAATTCCTTCCAGATTGAACTCGCCCAGCATCTTGTTGGCGGCAGCAATTTCACGCTCACCTTGGAATACCTTGATGGTTACCGCTGGCTGATTGTCGTCTGCTGTTGAGAAAGTTTGTGCAAACTTGGTCGGAATGGTGGTGTTCTTAGAAATCATTTTGGTCATAACTCCACCCAGGGTTTCAATACCCAAGCTTAATGGTGTGACGTCCAACAGCAACACGTCTTTACGGTCGCCAGAAAGCACCTGACCCTGAATCGCAGCACCCACGGCCACCGCTTCATCGGGGTTAACGTCTTTACGTGGTTCTTTGCCAAACAGTTCTTTAACTTTTTCCTGTACTTTGGGCATACGGGTCATACCACCGACCAAAATCACATCGTGAATGTCGGCAACATTGACACCAGCATCTTTAATGGCGGTGCGGCAGGGTGCAATAGTGCGCTCAATCAACTCTTCTACCAAAGCTTCCAGTTTGGAGCGGGTGAGTTTGATGTTCAGGTGCTTAGGTCCAGAAGCATCCGCCGTGATGTAGGGCAGATTGATGTCGGTTTGTGAGCTGCTGGACAGCTCAATCTTCGCCTTTTCAGCAGATTCCTTCAGGCGTTGCAATGCAAGCACGTCTTTGCTTAAATCAACGCCTTGTTCCTTTTTGAACTCGGAAATGATGAAGTCGATCACGCGTTGGTCAAAGTCTTCGCCACCCAAAAAGGTGTCGCCGTTGGTAGAGAGCACTTCAAATTGTTTTTCGCCGTCTACATCGGCAATTTCGATAATGGATACGTCAAAAGTACCGCCACCCAAGTCGTAAACGGCAATTTTACGATCGCCTTTTTCGTTCTTGTCCAAGCCAAAGGCCAAAGCGGCAGCTGTCGGTTCATTAATAATGCGCTTCACATCCAAGCCGGCAATGCGTCCGGCATCTTTGGTAGCTTGGCGCTGGGCGTCATTAAAGTAAGCGGGAACGGTAATGACCGCTTCAGTGACTGCTTCACCGAGATAATCTTCTGCGGTTTTTTTCATTTTGCGAAGTACGTCGGCGCTCACCTGTTGCGGTGCCAAACGGTTGCCCCGCACTTCTACCCATGCATCACCGTTGTCGGCTGCTGCAATTTTATAGGGCATCAGGTCGATGTCTTTTTGAACTTCTTTCTCGACAAATTTACGACCAATCAGACGCTTAACAGCGTACAGAGTGTTTTTGGGGTTGGTAACGGCCTGACGCTTGGCAGATGCACCTACTAAAACTTCGCCGTCTTCCTGGTAGGCAATAATGGAAGGTGTGGTGCGTGCACCTTCTGCGTTTTCAATAACCTTGGCATTGTTACCTTCCATAATAGCAACGCAGCTATTGGTGGTGCCCAAGTCAATACCGATAATTCTTCCCATGACAAACTCCTGCTGAATTTAAAAATTAGATAAAAATAATATGTGGTTGATAGCGCCTATTTCAAGAGGCGTTATTTTGCTGCGGATACGGTCACAAGCGCCGGGCGTAGCACGCGTTCTGCAATCGAGTAGCCTTTTTGCAATACGCTGACAACCGTGTTGGCATCAAATTCGGAGGGAACCACACTAATGGCTTGATGCTGGTGCGGATCAAATTTTGTACCTCCTGCAGGGTTAATGGCAATAACCTTATTGCGCTCTAGGGCAGAGCTGAGCTGGCGTAATGTGGCCTGCGCACCTTCTTTAATTTGCTCGGATGTCGCATCTTTAATTGCAAGGCCTGCTTCTAAGCTGTCAGCTACGGGTAACAGGCTTTCTGCGAAGCTTTCAATGGCAAATTTGCGGGCCTTAACCACATCGTCTTCAGCGCGGCGCCGCGCATTTTCTGCATCGGCCTTGGCGCGTAAATACTGGTCGGCCAGCTCAGCACTTTTGGCTTGCAGTGTTGCCAATTCGGCTTGCACGCGTGCCAATTCCTGGGCTTCATGGTTAGCATGGGCGGCAACCATTTCTTCTACGCTTTGCGTATGGAAGGCTGCATCAGAAGGTGTGGGTGTGGGTTGTGTATCAGACATTCGGATATGAGTGATGGATGTAATGCTGCTAATCTAGATGATGGGTCAATGCGCGAAATCAAGAGCTTCGAATCAAAAAAAACGAAGCCTTGAACAATTGTTACATTAAGCGTCTATGCTCAACAGC
>CALPVM020000142.1 GCA_943327015.2 Akkermansia muciniphila | reverse complement strand
CCTTTCATTACCACAAAGCGTGCGCCACTGAGCTTAACGCCCATGTCAAAGTCTAGCCCTAACGGAGCACCTACGTCCACATGGTCTTTGATATCAAACGCCATAGGGCGGGGTGCACCCCATGTGCGCACCACCACATTGTCGGCCTCGCTCTTACCCACCGGTACACTCTCATGCGGCACATTAGGCACGGCTTGCAGTAGCGCTTGTAACTCGTTTTGTATAGATTCCAGGCGTGCGGCAGAAGTTTCCAGCTCGGCTTTAATGTCGCCGGTTTGCGCCATTACAGCATCCACTTCGGCCTGACCTGCTGCGCCTTTGGCCTTGAGTTGGCCTATTTGCTTACTCAGGGTGTTGCGTTTGGATTGGAGTTCTTCGGTACGGGTCTGGATCGATTTACGCTCTGCTTCCAGCGTTTTAAAAGCGTCTATGTTTAAAAAAGTCTGGGGCGATTTACGTAAATTCAGACGAGCAACGACCGAATCAAGGTCTTTACGGAGCAGGTTTATATCTAGCATGGTCTAGGGTTGTAAGGTAGTCTGTATTAAAAATGGTTTAAGGCATGGATGATGCGGTTGTTGGCAATAAAGCGTCATCCAGCCGCAAGCCTTTAGGCAAGGGGAATTTCACAGTTTCTTCAATGCCGCTCATTGTTTGCACCGACACTGCGCCCAAGGCCTTGATGCGGTCAATCACTGCTTTTACCAGCACCTCGGGGGCAGAAGCGCCTGCTGTCAAACCCACACGCTGGCGGCCTTCAAACCACTGCGGCTGTAACTCATCCGCATTGTCGACCATGTAACTTTCGGTGCCCAGTTTGCGCGCAACTTCACGCAGTCGGTTGCTGTTAGAGCTGGTAGGACTGCCCACTACAATCACAATATCCACCTGCGGGCTCATGATTTTGACCGCATCCTGCCGGTTTTGAGTGGCGTAGCAAATATCTTGTTGCTTGGGCTCACGCACGTTTGGAAAACGCGCCTTGACCGCAGCCGCAATTTCAGCTGCATCATCCACACTCAGGGTGGTTTGGGTCACAATGGCTAATTTTTCAGTTTGCGTGGGATGAATAAGCGCCACATCCTTCACGTCTTCTACCAGATGGATGCCACTGTCCAGCTGCCCCATGGTGCCTTCTACCTCGGGATGGCCTTTGTGCCCGATCATGATGAACTCATAGCCTTCTTTGTGGAGCTTGGCTACTTCTACGTGCACCTTGGTCACCAGCGGGCAGGTAGCATCAAAAATCCTAAAACCACGCGCTTGGGCCTCGTTTTGAATAGCAAGGCTCACACCGTGGGCAGAAAACACCAGTGTGGCTCCGGGCGGTACATCGTCCAGTTCTTCAATAAAAATGGCCCCCTTAGACTTAAGGTCGTTCACCACATAGGTGTTGTGCACAATTTCGTGGCGCACATAAATGGGTGCGCCAAACTTGGCAATGGCACGCTCCACAATTTCTATGGCGCGGTCTACTCCAGCGCAAAAGCCACGCGGCTCGGCTAACAAAATAGTAGTCATAGCACTCCAATGACGTGTACTTCAAATGTTACGGGCTTGCCGGCTAGTGGGTGGTTAAAGTCAAACAATACTGCATCATCGCCAACACCTTGCCCCACCTTCACCACCACACCCGCAAAACTGGCTTGGCCGTCGGGTGTGGGAAATTGCACTACATCGCCCTCTTGGTAGACCTCTTGCGGGTCGCCCAGTTCGCGTAGCAGTTTGGCTGCCACCCATTGCTGCATCTCGGGGTTGTGGTCGCCAAATGCGACGCCAGATGGCAATTCAAAGGTAGTGCGCTGTCCTTCTTCCAGCCCTAGCAAACATTGCTCCATGGCCGGAGATAATTCACCACTGCCTAAACTCAGCGTAGCGGGTTTGTCGTTAAATGTATTAATAATGTCTCCGGCCGGGCCTCCCAAGCGGTAATGCAAAGTAAGAAAAGATCCGGGCTGAACACATACGGGTGCAACGGTCATAAAAGTCCCTATAAACTGCCCTCTATTGTAGAAACCTTGAACCATTACTCTTTAAAAATTTTCCAATATGTCGGTAAAAGACCTGCCAATTGATTCTCAACCGCGCGAAAAACTGCTTGCGCGCGGAGCTGCGGCACTCAGTGATGCCGAATTGTTGGCAATATTGTTACGCACCGGCATCAAAGGCAAGGGAGTTTTGCAACTGGCAGCTGATTTATTGCAAATCCGAGGTGGCTTTGGTGGTATTGCAGGGCTGCTACAGGCCAGCGTGACCGATTTGAAAGCCGTAAAAGGGTTAGGTCCAGCTAAGATGGCGGAGTTGCTGGCGGTACTGGAGTTGGCACGCCGGGCCATGGCCGAGCAATTACAGCAAAACACGGTTTTTGACTCACCGCAGGTGGTGAAACACTATTTGCAATTGCACTTATCCGGCAAACAGCATGAAGTTTTTGCCGTGCTGCTTATGGATGCCCAACACCGTTTAATCGGCTTACATGAAATGTTTCAAGGTACCTTGACGCAAACCAGCGTTTACCCTCGTGAAGTGGTCAAACTTGCCCTGCAACACAACGCCGCTGCTGTGGTACTGGCACACAACCACCCCAGTGGTTCGGTGCAACCATCTCGGGCCGATGAAGCGCTGACCCACACCTTAAAATCTGCGCTGGCGCTGGTAGATGTGCGGGTGCTAGACCACATTATTGTGGGTGCGGGTCAAACTTTGTCAATGGCAGAAAAGGGCTTGCTATGAACAGCAAAAAACCACTCAAAGTGGCCTCGTTGGCAGACCTGAAACTGGTAAAAAAGGAACTGGAAGCTCAAGCGCAAGAAAAAGAACGCTTGATCAAAGAGCAAGCATTGCAAGCCAAACGCAGCCAGATACAGAGCAACCTGTTTCAAGCCGCTATTGGAGCGGTGAAACCACTGGCACAACCCCAACGTGCTACGCTCAACCCACCACCACCACTTCCTTTACCGCGTCAGTCGGAGCTGGACGAAGCTGCAGCCCTGCAGCAATCCATGAGCGATGAAATGGACATTGCTACCTTGCTTGACACCGACGAGATGCTTAGCTTTCGCCGCCCCGGTATTGGCAGTGATGTGACACAAAAGCTACGCCGCGGCCAATGGGCTATTCAACAACAGATTGATTTGCATGGTTTTCGCAGCGATGAGGCGCGTGAGGCCTTGGGCAATTTTGTCCGTGAGATGCACAAAAGGGGATTACGCTGCGTTCGGGTTATCCACGGAAAGGGTTTAGGCTCCCCAGGCAAAACACCCGTTTTAAAAGACAAAGTACAACGCTGGCTGGTGCAAAAAGATGAGGTACTGGCTTTTGTGCAAGCGCAACCACACCATGGCGGCGCAGGTGCGTTGCTGGTATTACTGAAGTAAGGCGAGAGGCCGTTTAATTGGGGTCTTCCATCAGGTCGCCCAACGCTTTTGCCGCTTCGGGACTACGTGGACCAAACTGAAAACCCACCTTATAACCCCTACCACTAACCAAAACGCTGTAGACCGGCACCCCCTGCACTGCAAACAAGTAACGGCGACCGGTGTGAAAAATATCAAATTCCAAGTTATATACTTTTTTACCTGGAATCAGGTCTTCTACAGTAACGCAAGCTCCGGTTGAAGATACGTCCACCATGCGAGCATTGCACACCAGGGCGCTACCCAAAATTAGTCTGGCACGACCATTGACCTTTTTACGCTCGGCCGCACGCGCATCTCGATTGCCGGGCGGTGGCTGAAAAGTACCAGGAGCAGTGACTGATGCACTGATTCTTTCATCACTTGTTACACCAGCTGAACCGGCAGATGCCTCTTGTTTAGCTAGCTGCTCTTTAAATGCTTGAGCAGCTGGGCTGCCCCCACCGGAGCTGGCTGCATTATCTTGATTGTTGTTTGACATGGTTTACATTGTCTCCGTGTTTCAGACCATAGAAAAACGGCATTTTTTACAAGTGTCTATTCTAGGACATTATTTTTATTTTCAGCATAGGTTCATTTATAAAGTGCAACTCGTTTTGCAATCGTAAAGACCCCTGCCCTTGCCCCTATAGCGAATTGTTTAACGCCTTTGGCAGTGGTTTACGGCTCTGGAAACCACTACTTTATTAACCGTTCTGCCACTAAAGGGATAGTGGCTGAACGTTACGCTCCTTCCACATGGACGCACCCAACAAAACTATTTGTACTCTGCCCACAAAGTTTTGCTGCATCTCCGACTCCAGCAATGGTTGATCAGGCGGTAAATCTAAAATTTCTGTGGCTACCGAGAACATGGTGGTAACAATTAATGAGCACATCATTTGAAGGCTGGGCGTGGACATATTGGGGTACAAACCCAGAGACCGAAAATCTTGCGCCATCTCGTTAGTAAAGTGATTGACATCATTGCGAATGGCCAGCCGCAAGATTCGACTCCCCCCAGAACGCTCGCCCGAAATAAACATGAACTGCAACCGATGGGTTTTGACGTACTCCTGATAAACCGCCACTGAACGGCGCAAACGGTCTTTGGGTGCAATATTGATTTGCCGCTCCTCGCGCAGCAAACGCCGCAAAGTAATGCCCACCTCTTCTACCAGCGCTAGCCCGAGCTCGTCGGTATTACGAAAATGCCGGTAAAACGCATTGGGCACCACCCCGGCCTCGCGCGCAATTTCTCGAAGCGCCAGACTGGTAAAACTGCGCCCCTGCCCCATGAGGTTCAAGGCCGCCTGCAGCAAGTTGCTACGGGTTAAATCTTTGCGGACACTGCGGTTAAGCGCAGGCTCGCTCGTAGAAGTTTTAGAGTGATTGGTTGCCATGTCTTGCTTCAAAAAGGAAGATTTAATGATACATATGTATCATTTGATAAAAGTCAAAAAAACTATATATTTCATTATCATAATTACATTTATGAAAAAATAGACTTAAAACACTACAATTTTAGTGCACAGTCGTACACAATACATCATCTTTAACGCACCGAAGGACTATTGTGCAACACACTGCCAATCCCTCTACCAAAACCTGGCCCCGCGTGGCCAAGCGCATTACCAGCCTGATCGATCAGCCCTGGATTACCGCCATGGTTCGCTCAAGCGCAGTCGACGACACCTTGAGTGGTTTACACCCAATGCTATCGCTTTTACAGGTGCGTGCCCGGGTTGTGCGTATTCTGAACGAAACCGATGACACCAAAACTTTTGTATTGCAACCCAACGCCCAATGGCAAGGCGCTCAATCGGGTCAGTTTGTTCGGCTTCAATGCGAAATCAATGGGCGTCAGATTGAGCGCATTTACAGCCTGTCTTCCAAAGGTGGATCGCGCCGGCTTGCCATTACCGTAAAACGCCAGCCCTTGGGCTTAATGTCAGAGCATTTACACCACAACGTAAAAGTGGGGCATGTGTTAACAATTAGTCCTGCAGCCGGTGAATTTACCTTACCCAGCCTGCCACCTTCTAAAATATTGCTACTGAGTGCAGGCAGCGGCATCACTCCGGTCATGTCAATGCTGCGCGACTTACAGGCACAACAGTACGCTGGAGATGTTGTGTTTGTACACTCATGCGCTAGCCCTGAGGATCGGATTTTTGCCTCTGCTATTGACAGCATTCAGGCGGCCATGCCGCAACTCCGCGTCATCTCGCACTACAGCCGCATCCAAGGCCGCATGGACACCCAGCAGCTGCAAAACTATGTGCCCGACTTAACCGAGCGCGATACCTGGATGTGTGGACCAGCGGTGTGGATGGACAGCATCCATGCACTATGGGCCAGCCAAGGTTTTACTTCAAAACTGCAAAGTGAGCGTTTTAGCACCGCCCCCATGCGCACTGCAGAGCCGGGCGAACCGGTAGCGGTGGCATGTGAAACCAGTGGAGTGACTTTTCAAACTAAAGACGCGCAGAACCTGCTGGTGCAGGCCGAGCGTGCCGGACTCAAACCCAAACACGGCTGCCGCATTGGTATCTGCCGCTCCTGCCAGTGCATCAAGCGCAGCGGAACGGTAGAAAACCTGATTACCGGCGAAGTGTCGTCCACGCCCAATGAGCTGATACGCATTTGCGTATCTAGCGCACGCTCTGATGTTGCGCTTGACCTGTAAACCCATTATTTAAATTTTTAAAGGAATTGACCATGAGCTATACACCACCCGTTGCCTTGTCGCGCCCTGAAATTGAGCAATTTGGCGCAGAACTGGACGCCATTCGTAACAAAGTGATGCAAAACCTGGGGCAAAGCGATGTTGACCACATTCGCAAGATGATTAACATTTGCCGAGCCAGCGAGGTGGCAGGCCGTGGGCTGTTGCACTTTGGTTTAGGTCCCATCAGCTGGGTAGCTGGTGTGATGGCTTTGGCCAATGCCAAGATTCTGGACAATATGGAAATTGGCCACAATGTGATGCACGGCCAGTACGACTGGACGGGCGACCCACGCTTAAATTCGCAAACGTTTGAATGGGACATTGCCTGCGATGGCGAAGCGTGGCGCCATTCGCACAACGTGGTGCACCACACCTACACCAATATATTGGGTAAAGACCGTGATTTTGGCTATTCGCTGCTGCGCATGTCGGACGAACAACGTT
>CALPVM020000141.1 GCA_943327015.2 Akkermansia muciniphila | reverse complement strand
TGCAATGCCATCGGGCAGGTAAACGCCGTACAAATTGGCATAATTTTTTAATGTAGCTGCTGCAGCGGGGTTGCCGTAAGCACTTGACGTGGTTCCGGCGTAACGATCAGACGCAGCAAGCTTGTACTTAGTTCCGTAATCCTTAAAGCCTAAAGGCATGATTTTATTGATCTTGCCGGTTGCAACTTCTACTGACGCTACGGCATTGTTTTCCTGCAAAGTGACAAAAGCGGTTTTGCTGTCATCCGAAAACGCCACGTATTCTGGCTCCAAGTCTTGTGCCACGCTGGCACCAGGGCGACCAATCCGCACTGTAGCTGGCAGTTCGGCATAACGGCTGCCACCTACATTAAAGTCTGTAAACGCTACTGAGGTCGCAGTATCTGCTGGTACACCATTGTTGATAGCAATGATAGATATCGATCCTTCAGGGTCGATGGTATCTGTACCAAAAGTGTTGCTGAGCTCACCTTCATTGGCCACTACCAGGTATTTGCCATCGGGTGAAAACATCACGCCATCCGGCAAGTTGCCTACAGTCACTTTCTTAAAAAAAGTGGGCGTACCGTTGGCTGCCAAGGTATAAAAGGCCACCACGCCAGCGCTGGTTTTGGGGGTGTTTTGCACTGCAATCGCCAGCAGGTTGCCAGTTACATCCAAGCTTTGCACACCACCAGCAGTAAAGCCATTGCCATTAACATCGGTAGCAACGTTGTATCGCTCTGATACAGACAAGTTGTTGGCGGTGAGTGGGTTGGTCTGAACTGTAGTGGGCAACGCACTCAAATCAATGCGCTTGAAAGAAGTGGGCTCTACGGCATGGTCTACCGTAATAAACAGCGACTTGCTATTGGCGTGGTACGACACAATTTCTGCAATGCCGACAGTGGATGCACCAGGGGTGTAGCGCCCCACCAAGCTCATCTTCGGATTACCCGTTAACTTGTCAAGCTGCGACACGAGGTGTTTGCTCGTATCATCAAGCGTTCGTATTTTGCTAGGGTCTTTTAAACGCGTTTTTAATTCATCTTGCGTCACCTGGGCCCAGTTGCTTGGCTCCACAGCTCCAACAGCCAATTTGTCTTTTTTGATTGAAATGCCGTTGTCAGGATTGTCATCAGCGTCTACGCTTTGCAACATCTGCGCTATGGCAAGCGCTGCGGGGTCCTCTGGCGAAGAGACCTTGGCCAGATCCAGCGGCGTGACTACAGATGAGGCTTCTACCGCTGGGAATTTGATACCCCCCATGGAAAAAGTTACTGTACTGCCGGGCGTGTAATTGAACGTGCCATTTGAATCTGTCACCCCAGACATGCCAGTACTAGTGGTGTATTCCAGCCCTTCTACTGCAGCATCAATAAATCTGCCTTGCAGCACTGTTTCGTTGCTTGATCCACCACAAGCCACCAAACCACACACCGACGCAATCAGCGTTAATTGAAACCATGTTTTCATTGCACATCCTTTTATAAAGTTGTGCAAATGCTAGGGAGCAATCATGAAGCTTCAATGACACTGCAATGACGCTTATTTGACTGAAAGAATTAAAAATAAATTGGAATCCGACCCCAATTAATACTCCGCCTATCGGTACGATTAAAAATGCCGATGATGGCCTTAAAGAAACCAATCTATAATTAATACCAATGAGTCTTTCTCATTAGATAGTTTTTATCAACCAGCAAAGGAAATTCTGTGTCTCTTATCAATACCCAAGTTCAGCCCTTCAAAACCCAAGCTTTTCACAATGGCAAGTTTGTAGAAGTGTCCAATGAAACCATGAAGGGCAAGTGGTCTGTAGTTATTTTCATGCCAGCCGCTTTTACATTTAACTGCCCTACCGAAGTAGAAGATGCTGCTGAAAACTATGCAGAATTCCAGAAGATGGGCGCAGAAGTCTACATTGTAACTACCGATACCCACTTTTCACACAAAATGTGGTATGCAACATCGCCTGCAGTAGGCAAAGCACAGTTTCCTTTGGTTGGTGACCCAACCCACACACTGACACGTGCTTTTGATGTGCATATTGACTCCGAAGGCCTGTCATTGCGCGGTACGTTTGTTATTAACCCAGAAGGCATCATTAAGACAGCCGAAGTGCATTCCAACGAAATCGCACGTGACGTTAAAGAAACTCTGCGTAAGCTCAAAGCAGCCCAATACACCGCCGCTAACCCCGGTCAAGTGTGCCCTGCCAAGTGGAATGAAGGCGCTAAAACCTTGACTCCATCTTTGGATCTGGTTGGCAAAATCTAAGCAGTCTCCCTGCTTGAGGGGGTGCGCTTGTAAGCACTTGCGCCCCCTCCGTCAGCGGTATTGTTTTGCCATTTTTTGTAGTTTGTTTTATTAAAGGGCTCCAGATGTTAGACGACGCATTGAAAAACCAGTTACAAGCTTATTTGCAAAATCTACGCACCCCTATTCGCCTGATTGCATCCCTTGATGCTGGCAACAACAGCGCAGAAATGCGTACTCTGCTGCAAGAGGTCGCCAGCCTGTCTGACAAAGTATTTTTTGATGAATCCGGTACCGATGCTCGTAAACCATCATTCTTAGTGGCTAAAGAAGGCGAAACCCGTGGCGTGCGTTTTGCTGCAATTCCGATGGGGCATGAATTCACTTCTTTAGTACTTGCATTACTCTGGACAGGCGGCCACCCGCCCAAAGTAGAAGCTGAAGTGCTAGAGCAGATTAAAACCCTGGATATTGACTTGAATTTTGAAGTCTACATGTCCCTGTCATGCCACAACTGTCCCGACGTTGTGCAGGCAGCCACGCTGATGACCATTTACAACCCCAAAATCAGCACGGTAATTGTGGATGGTGCACTTTTCCAGGACGAAGTAAACAACCGCCAGATTATGGCTGTACCCAGCGTGTACCTCAACCACCAGCCATTTGCATCCGGCCGTATGACGCTGGAAGAAATGCTCGCCAAAATTGATGTGCGCTCTGAAGAACGCGAAGCCGAAAAGCTCAACGCCAAAGACCCTTTCGATATGCTAGTTGTAGGTGGTGGCCCTGCTGGCGCTGCCGCTGCAGTCTATGCAGCGCGCAAAGGCATCCGCGTCGGTGTGGCTGCAGAGCGTTTTGGCGGACAGGTCAATGACACCATGGCCATTGAAAACTACATATCAGTGTTGGAGACCGACGGCCCCAAATTTGCGGCGAACATGGAAGCACAAGTACGGCATTACGATGTGGATATTATGAATCTGCTGCGTGCCGACAAAATCATCCCCGCCACAGAACCCGGCGGCTTGATTACTGTAAAAATGGGTAACGGCTCTACCCTCAAAGCACGCAGTGTTATTTTGTCTACCGGTGCTCGTTGGCGCAATGTGAATGTTCCAGGCGAATCCCACTACAAAAACAAAGGCGTAGCCTACTGCCCGCACTGCGATGGCCCATTATTCAAGGGCAAGCACGTGTCTGTGATTGGTGGCGGCAACTCGGGTGTAGAAGCAGCCATCGACCTGGCTGGTGTGGTTAAGCATGTCACGCTCATCGAGTTTGCCGATGCATTAAAAGCCGATGCGGTGCTGGTAAGCAAGCTCAAAAGTCTGCCCAATGTTACTATCCACGTCAACGCACAAACCACCGAGATTACCGGAGATGGGCAAAAGGTCAATGGGTTGAGCTACAAAGACCGCGCTACCGAGCAAATTCACCACATTGCACTTGAAGGTGTGTTTGTACAAATCGGCTTGGTGCCCAACACCGAGTTCCTGAAAGGCACCTTGGAGCTGAGCAAGTTTGGCGAAATTGTGATCGATGCAAAATGCCACACCAATATTCCCGGTGTGTTTGCTGCAGGCGATGTAACCACCGTGCCCTACAAGCAAATTGTGATTGCAGCCGGCGAAGGCGCCAAAGCGGCATTGAGTGCATTCGACTACCTGATTCGCACGCCTGTTCCCGCTGCGGCTGAGACAGCAGCCGCCTGACCGCGCAATGTCAGATGCAAGCGCGCTGGTCTGGTTCAAGCGCGACTTGCGATTGCGGGATCATGCGCCACTGGCAGCGGCACAAGGTTTTAACAATGCTGCCGCACTCTTTGTTATTGAGCCTGAATGGCTTGATAGCCCGGAGTGCGATGCCAGCCATGTCGACTTTAGCCTGCAATGTCTGGCAGAACTGCGTGCAAACCTGGCGCAACGCGGCATGTCACTGTTGGTGCGCGTTGGGAGCTGTGTGCAAGTATTCACACAACTGCAGGCGGAGTTTAGCTTTACCCACCTGCTAAGCCACGAAGAAACAGGGGCCGGCTGGACATTCCAGCGCGACAAAGATGTTTCAGCATGGTGCCAAGGGCACAACGTGGTGTGGCAAGAATGGCAGCAAACCGGCGTGGTGCGCCGCTTACGGAGCCGATCAGGCTGGGCTGCGCGCTGGCAAATGCATATGGATGCGGCCATTGTTCCGGCACCCAGGCAGTTTCAATCGTCGTTGACCCTAACCCAATCTGACTTGCCCACTGTGGCAAGTTTGGGGCTACAAGCGCACACTAAAACCTTGCAAACTGCAGGCGAAAAAGCAGCACGGCAAACGCTGCGTAGCTTTTTGCAACTAAGGGGTGCGGATTATCGCAAAGCACTGTCCAGCCCCCTCACGGCACAAGAAGGGTGCAGCCGGCTGAGTCCGCATCTGGCCTTTGGAACATTGTCGCTGCGCACAGTACACCAAGCCACCGAATCGGCTATTGCTTCCAGCAACGACCGCACTATGCGCTATGCGCTGCAAGGCTTTGCCGGTCGCTTGCGCTGGCACTGCCACTTTATGCAAAAGCTGGAAGACCAGCCCGATATTGAATTTAACAACTTTGCCCGCGTGTACGACGGCCTGCGCGAAAACGACTTTAACGCCGATTATTTTGATGCGTGGTGCAACGGCCAAACCGGCTACCCGATGGTAGATGCCTGCATGCGCTCACTCACAGCCACAGGATGGCTCAACTTTAGAATGCGCGCCATGCTGGTCAGCTTTGCCAGTTACCACCTGTGGCTGCACTGGCGCCAAACCGGGGTTTTTTTGGCTCGGCAGTTTTTGGACTTTGAACCGGGCATCCACTGGAGCCAAATGCAAATGCAAAGCGGCACCACCGGCATTAACACGCTGCGCATCTACTCACCCACCAAACAAGCCAAAGACCACGACCCGGACGGAAGGTTTATTCGCCAATGGGTGCCCGAACTGGAGCGTGTGCCGTTGCCATATTTAGCAGAACCTTGGACCATGGCAGAAAGCGTGCAACATCTGTCAGGCTGCACTATCGGCAGCCACTACCCTGCCCCCATTGTGGACGACAAAGCCG
This sequence comes from Akkermansia muciniphila, assembly GCA_943327015.2. GTDB lineage: Bacteria > Pseudomonadota > Gammaproteobacteria > Burkholderiales > Burkholderiaceae_C > Allorhodoferax. Next base: position 1,300 of record CALPVM020000141.1, on the reverse strand, counting down.
CACTACAGCTAGCCAAACTTCGTATGTACGGCTTACGCCAAACCCCCGAGGCCAAAGCAGAGGCAAACAATGTGCAGATGCGACACGGTTCCCGCAAAAGTGGTTTACCTCCCTCGGGGCAACGACGCACTACAAAGCGCGCAAAACAGAAAACGGATGAGCCTGATGCGCAGGGCGACTTATTTGAGTCCATGCAGAATGAATAACAAAGACTTTAAGGGTAACAAGCAATTTCTACCCAGCAAACCCTGCGCCGTGTGCGGCCGCACCATGACCTGGCGCAAAGCGTGGAGCAAAAACTGGGAGTCGGTATGCTATTGCTCAGACGCATGCCGCGCCCAAAAAAATAAACCATCCGCACCATGACAGACCCTGATCAAAACACAACGCATCATCCTGCAAAACTGCGCCATTTAGTGATTGTGCTGGGAGACCAACTCGATGCGCAATCGTCTGTCCTCAAAGACTTTGACCCCGCACAAGATACCATTTGGATGGCCGAGGTGGTAGAAGAATCGACCCACGTCTGGTCTGCCAAACAGCGCATTGCCGTGTTTTTAAGCGCCATGCGCCACTTTGCCGATGAGCTGCGTGCAAAAGGTCTGCCGGTACAGTACACACAACTTACCGATGCCAACAATCTGGGCACTCTGGCGCTAGAACTTGAACGTGCCATTACACAATGGCAACCTGCACAACTGGTATTGTCTGCACCGGGTGACTGGCGCGTGTTGCAGGCGTTGCGCGAAGTAGCGGCCAAGCACAACGTAACGCTTGACCTGCGCGACGACACCCACTTTTACAGCACCGTGCGTGAATTTGCAGCGCATGCCAAAGGCCGCAAGCAACTCCGGCTCGAATACTGGTACCGTGCTTTGCGGCAAAAACATGGCATTTTGATGGATGGCGATCAACCGGTAGGTGGCCAATGGAACTTTGACCATGACAACCGGGAATCTTTTGGCAAAACCGGCCCGCAAAACGTACCCGCGCCGACACTGTTTAGCCCGGATGCCATAACTGGTGAGGTGATTGAACTGGTAAACACCCGCTTTGCCAGCCACCCCGGTAGCTTAGATACTTTTGGCTGGCCAGTAACACGCGCTCAGTCGTTGCAAGCACTGGATGCTTTTATTCAGCAGCGCCTGCCCTTGTTTGGCCAGTATGAAGATGCGATGTGGGCGGGTGAGCCTTGGCTTTACCACTCACACCTGAGTTGCGCAATGAACCTGAAACTCCTGAACCCGCGCGAGGTGGTACAAGCAGCCGAAAATGCTTACCACGCAGGACATGCGCCATT
>CALPVM020000140.1 GCA_943327015.2 Akkermansia muciniphila | reverse complement strand
TGCTCGCGGGTTGCCAGCACCTTGCGGTAGTGGCAGTGAGTGGGGTTTACCTCGTTTCTCTGTGTGCCCATCTGGCTGGCTAGCCAGAAGATGGGGTTAGGGACTCTCTTTCCGCCGGGAGTCATTCGGGAACGATGTGAAGTCATTGACCTGCACACCCCGACTCCGTGCCTTTTGGCTGTAGCTCCCCCATTGCTGGAGAAACAAGCGTTAGCTACTTAATGCTGACGACGGTTAAAACGAAAGTTCACATTACATTTCCCATACCCTTTACCTTGGCGATCTTTCTAGTTCTTGCTACTGGAATTGGAGTTGACTTACGTCAACTTTGTGTGCTCACGCACAGATCGTTTTAACCATAGCTCCGCACCCCCGGATTACTCCAGACGCACGTATAGTCAAGGTCACGTTGTTCCAAACGTGGTTTCTTAGGAAACAAGACACACAGAATGGTGTCGTATTTTGAGATCCATGCAAAATTTAAAAGAAAATTTTGTAAAGACGGGAGTCCCGTCTCTTTTTGACAACAGAAAACCTTGCCTTATGAGCATGGTTTCATGAAAAAAACAACCTATTAAAGATTGTTTCACGGTTGGAATAGAAATTCCTTCCGGCAGTCTTAAAATGGATGCATCTCTTTAGAGAAGCATTTGTTTCCCTGATGGGAAACACTTCTTGATATGCCGCCATTTAGGCGACGATGGACGACTTCGAGTCGCACCAATGATTGCATTCTATTCGAATACGATATAAGCTGATGGAACATAATACTACTTGGATGTGTTTAATTTGCGGCTGGATTTACGATGAAGCCGCAGGTAGCCCAGAGCACGGAATTCCCGCCGGAACCGCATGGGCCGATGTGCCCATGAATTGGACATGCCCCGAATGTGGAGCGCGAAAAGAAGATTTTGAAATGGTAAAAATATAAAAATCCATTGCAATTTCTGGTAAGGTTGACGGTAAACGTGTAAATACTAAAAAATAGGAGCAGCGTTGAGTGAACACATCCGCACCCACCTACAAGGTGTTAGTGATTGACGACAGCAATACCATTCGTAGGAGTGCTGAAATCTTTTTGAAGCAGGGCGGCCATCAGATTATGCTGGCTGAAGACGGCTTTGACGCGCTCGCCAAAATCAACGATTTCGAACCTCAACTCATCTTCTGCGATATTTTGATGCCTCGGCTTGATGGATATCAAACCTGTGCCATTATCAAACGCAACGAAAAATTTTCTTCCGTGCCGGTCATTATGTTGTCGTCTAAAGACGGTGTATTTGACAAGGCGCGCGGCCGCATGACCGGCGCCCAAGACTATTTAACCAAACCATTTACCAAAGACCAGTTGCTCACGGCAGTGCAGCAGTTCGGCTCCGCTTCGCAAGGAAATCACTGATGGCCATCCACAAAGTACTTATCGTTGACGATTCCAAAACGGAAATCTATTACCTGACCGATTTGCTGCAGAAAAATGGATTTTCTGTGCGCTCTGCATCTAATGCAGATGATGCATTTAAAAAACTAGAAGAAGAAAAACCTGACTTGATATTAATGGATGTTGTCATGCCAGGTCAAAACGGGTTTCAGCTCACCCGCGCTATTAACCGCACGCCTGACTATGCTCAAATACCCATCATTATTTGCAGCAGCAAAAATCTGGAAACAGACCGGGTTTGGGGTATGCGCCAGGGGGCAAAAGATTACATCACTAAGCCGGTTGCCCCGGCTGAGTTGCTCTCCAAAATCAAAGCGCTGGACTAATAGACTTCCATGGCTAACAGAGAAGCGCTTCGCGAACTGCAGATACGTCTTGCCAGCCGCTTACAAACTGCCCGTACCGAGGGCATGTCTGTGGCATGGCTGGCTTTGCGTGCTGGCGGGCACAACTACCTTTTTCCACTAAGCCAGTCCGGCGAAATTGTGCCCTTGGTCAATTTACAGCCTGTTCCCTATGCTTTGCCATGGTTTCGCGGCGTCATCAATATTCGCGGTAATTTGTTTGGTGTGGTCGATTTTGCTCGGTTTGTAGCCAGTCAAGGTGGTGCAGAGCCTACCGAGCCCCCGGTGGTTGAGCCAAGTGTGGTGTCCCTGAATACGGCACTCGAGGTTAACTGCACCTTGCAGGTGGATGTTTTGTCTGGCTTGCGTGGCGTTGACGCTTTTTTGTCCACCGTACCTTTACCGGATGGATCCCCTACTTTCTTTGGAAACCGTTTTGTAGATTCCTCCGGTGTGCATTGGCAGGAAATCAATTTACGTCTCCTGTCTCAAACAGCTCAGTTTTTGAGCATCAGTGTCTAGTTCATTCGTAAGGGCCTATCATGTCCGTTGTCAATAAGTTGAAAAATATTTTTTCCAAGAAAAACAGCGAGTCCGAATTGGATTCACGCTTGAGTCTGGCTATGCCGGATGGCGACGGGGATGATCCAGAAACCAATGCTATGGATTTTGTCAATACCCAAGAAAACTCGGGCTTGGCCAACATCCGGTCCGAGGACGAAAAACACCCCTCAAACCTAGCGGACCAGATCACGTTGCCGATACTGGGCTCCAAAACGGTGGCGCAGCACCAGCGTTTGCTTTCCATGATGCTGGGGGGCGGCTTGCTGGTGTTGGCGGCAGTTACGTTTTTTGTGCTGAGCCAGTCCAACCAAGTTGCACAGCAACTGGGTGCAACCGGTCAGTCGCTGATGCAGTCGCAGCGACTTGCCAAATCAGTCTCTTTGGCCGTGGTGGGTAACGAAAAAGCGTTTCCAGATGTGTTTGAGAGTGCCAGCATTTTGGCCAAATCAGTGCGTGGTTTGCAAAATGGCGATGATTCACTGAACTTAAAGGCTTTGGGTGATGTGTTTTCGGACGATTTGTCTAAAATCAGCCCCTTGGTTGACCGTGCAGAAAAGAGTACCTCTGCCGTTATGGATCAATCAAAAATCCTGACCCAGGTGGGTCAGGCGATGCGTTTAATTAATCGTCAAACCTCCGATCTGCAGGATATTGCCGAGGCTATCCTTGCCTTGAAAACCCAGCAAAATGCCAGCGTTGCAGAAATTGCTGCCGTTGGTCAGTTGTGGATGTTGACGCAGCGAATTGCAAAGTCCTCCAACGAGTTTTTAACGCCGGATGGTGTAAGTACTGAAGCGGTGTTCTTGCTAGGAAAAGATCTGAAATCTTTTCAAGAAATCACCAACGGCTTGCTGTATGGAACAACCGAACTGCGCTTGCCTGCAACCCGTGATCCAGGTACGCGTGAGCAACTCGAAGCGATGATTGCGCAGTTTGAAGAAACCCGTGTTTTGGCTGAGACTATTTTGAATAACCTGCAGGGCCTAGTGGCAGCGCGTGAAGCCCAAGGGGTAATTATTGCGGATAGCGAAAACCTGCGTCGCGACTTGGAAGAGTTGCAGGTCAAGCTATCTAACCAAGCGGGTATTGGTGGCGTGTCATTTATATTGCTGGCGGGTTCTGCTTTGTTCTCCTTGCTTTGCGCGGGTGGTTTGTCCTATGTGCAGTTGCAGGATAGCCGCAAACGTCAAGTCATGGCAGAGCAACAGCGGGTAGAGGCCGAGCGCCAAGAAAAAGAAGCCAAGCGCGTGAATGATGCCAACCAGGCCGCTATTTTGCGCTTGATGAACGAACTGCAAACAGTGGCCGAAGGCGACCTGACCCAACAAGCAACAGTCACCGAGGATATTACTGGTGCGATTGCCGATTCGGTTAACTATACCGTAGAGGAGCTTCGCTCACTGGTGGCTAACGTGCAAAATACGGCGTCCTTGGTAGCAAGGACAACGGCAAACGTAGATGATACCTCCAGTAAATTGCTGTCTGCCTCCAACCAGCAGTTGCATGAAATTCGTGAAACCGGGCGCTCAGTTGTCGATATGGCCGAGCGCATTGGGGATGTCTCGATGCAGGCGCAAGAGTCTGCGTCGGTGGCGCGTCAGTCATTGGAAGCAGCAGAGTCTGGTTTAACCGCAGTGCAAGATGCGATTGGTGGTATGAACTCCATCCGTGACCAAATTCAGGACACCTCCAAGCGTATCAAGCGTCTAGGTGAATCCTCGCAGGAGATCGGTGAAATTACTGACCTTATTTCGGATATTACCGAGCAAACCAACGTGCTGGCGCTCAATGCTGCTATTCAGGCAGCATCTGCTGGTGAAGCTGGACGAGGCTTCTCGGTGGTTGCGGAAGAGGTGCAGCGTTTGGCTGAGCGCTCTGCAGATGCTACGCGTCAGATTTCGGCACTGGTAAAAGCCATTCAAACCGATACCCAAGACGCTATAGGCGCTATGGAGCGTTCTACGCAAGGCGTGGTTGAGGGTGCCAAACTGTCCGACAACGCTGGTACTGCTTTGACCGAAATTGACCGAGTTTCGCGCCGTGTTGCGGAATTGATTGAGCAGATTTCTGATTCTGCATCCCGCGAGGCTACCCTGGCCAGTGATGTTGCCAGCAACATTCAGCATATTTTTGCTGTAACGGAGCAAACAGGCGCAGGAACCAAAGCCACTGCTGATCAGGTGCGGGATTTGTCGCGCATGGCCGAAGAGTTGAGGCAATCAGTATCCCGTTTCAAAATTGCGTAAGCCGTAATGTATTCCTTCACGCTCAGACAAGCGTCCCGTAGGAGGGTCTGAACCCATGTCTTCGAATTCCGTCGTTCATAGCGACAATGAGGTAGCGCTAGGTGATCTAGGTCCTTTGGCTTGGGTGCTGGATGAGCTTCGCAAGTCTTTGGATGGCGCGATCAAGAGTATTCGCCGTTTTGTCCGCGATGCTGAAGCGGCTGGCGGAGCGACCGCATCGGGCCTTGATCTTGCGCCCCTGCGTAGTGCACGCCAACAATTGCATCAATCGGTGGGTGCTTTAGATATGGTGGGTCTACCCACCCCGTGCAAAGTATTACGCGCCATGGAGACTCTGGCGCAAAAAATGCTTGATCAAAACACCTTCGCAACCGAGGAGGCAGTGACTCGCATCGAGCAGGCAGGCTTTGCCTTGCTTGAATACCTTGAAGGTGTTTTAAAAGGTAAAAACTATTCGGCTGTCGCTCTTTTTCCACAGTACCGCGCTGTGATGGAGATGACAGGCGCTGAGCGTGTTCATCCTGCGGATTTGTGGGCGCCGGTATGGCAGTGGTTGCCAGTGACCGTGCCAGCTGGCATACAGCCTGCGGAATATAGCCCCGAGCTGCGTCGACAAATGGATCAATCCGTACTGCGGCTGGTTCGTCTGGGTGAAGCCAGTAGTGCACGGTTACTTCTTGATTTATCTTTGGGTTTTGCTGCTGCCCAAAAAAATCCCGATGTGCGCATTTTCTGGATGATTTGTGCCGGTTATTTTGAAGGCATGGCTCTGCAACTGTGCGGGGATGACATATATACCAAGCGCGCAGCATCCCGCATTTTGCAGCAGTACGCAACCCTGGTTAAAGGTGATGCCGGCTTGTCTGATCGGTTGGCGCAAGATCTTGTTTTTTTCTGTTCCCGTGCTGTACCCCAATCGCAGCAACAGGCACCCGTGCTTTCTTCGGTGCGTGCCGCCTATGGTTTAACCAATACCAAGCCGGTCAATTACGATGTCGCACATTTTGGTCGTTTTGACCCATCTGTTCTGGCGCTCGCGCGCAAGCGTATTGCCTCTGCTGCAGAAACGTGGTCTGCCTTGGCAGGTGGCGATACCAACCGATTAAAGCTAGCGGCAGAACACTTTGCAGCGGTAGCGGAGTCATTGGTTAAATTGCATGCCGAAAGTGCAGAACTGGCGCGCGCACTGACCAGTGCCATTGACAGCACGCTACGCTCGGGTGCTGCACCAACCCCTGCGGTTGCCATGGAGGTCGCAACCTCGGTGTTGTATCTCGAGGCTGCCTACGATGATCTCGATCCTACCGACAGCCAGATGGTGGTGCGTGGCGCGCGCTTGGCACAAAGACTAGAGCATGTGGTTTCGGGTGGTGAGCCCGAGCCGCTCGAGCAATGGATGGAAGAGCTGTACCGTCGAGTCAGTGACCGCCAAACCATTGGCAGTGTGGTAGACGAATTACGCTCAACCTTGGCTGATGTTGAAAAATCTCTGGACCAATTCTTCAGAACCCCCAAAGATAAAAGCTCCCTGCATCAAGTGCCTAGCCAACTGGCGCAAATGCGTGGCGTATTGGCAGTGTTAGGCTTGGAGCAGCCCGCCATTGCCTGCTTACGTATGCGCGCCAGTGTAGAGCAGTTTCTGGTAGATGATATTGACGAGCGTGCCGCTCAAAATGGTATTTTTGAGAAATTGGGTAATAGCCTGGGCTCTCTGAGCTTTTTAATAGATATGCTGAGCTATCAGCGTGCGTTAGCCAAAAAGTTGTTTGTATACGACGAGGACGCTGGTGAGTTTAAGTCGCTTATGGGGCGTGAACGTGCAGCCGTGATGGCGCCGCCGCCCGCAAGCGTTGCACCGCTGGCCGCTGTTGTTGCTCCTAATTTAACACCAGCTACCCCGGCTAAAGCATCGCAAATGCCGATGCAACAGCCACCCTCAGTCAGTGCGGCAGTGCCTGCAGCAGTGCAGCCAGATTTTGACGACGACGAAGATGAAGGTGATTTGCTGGACATCTTCTTGGAAGAAGCGCGCGAAGTGGTTCAGACGGGGTCTGACAGCGTTCGAG
>CALPVM020000139.1 GCA_943327015.2 Akkermansia muciniphila | reverse complement strand
TTTCGGGGTGCTGCCCCTCCAAATGGCGTATTAGAACGTCTGGCAGCGGCTCCCAGCCCATAAGCAAAATCACTGCCAGTGCTACAGCCACCAGGCGTTTGAACAAATACACTTTTTGTGCTGGCAAGCACACAACCATCATCAACAACACAATCACCCAAGCCAAGGGTTGGGTGATTAAAGCCAGTATTTTGGATGCTATAAACATTTCAGCAATTAACTTTCAGCTAATATGAGACCATACAAACACTACGCATTCCAATGAAAAACCTGTTAACACCATTTGCCTGCAGCATTGTGACATTGGGCTTGGCTATTTTGCCCGCTATTGCCAGTGCGCAAACTACACCCGTTGGCACCAAAGCAAGCATTACAACACCGGCTCAAACCTGCCCAGCATTGCTACAACACCAGTTTCCTCGCCTGCAAGACGAAACACCGCAAAACCTTTGCCAGTATGCAGGCAAAGTCATACTCGTGGTTAACACAGCCAGCCACTGCGGCTTTACCAGCCAATACGAAGGTCTGGAGGCTCTGTATGCCAAATACCAAAGTCAAGGCTTGGTCGTGCTCGGTTTTCCGTCTAATGACTTTGGCAAACAAGAACCCGGTAACTCCAAACAAATAGCCGATTTTTGCTTTAACACCTACGGTGTCAAATTTCCGATGTTTGCCAAAACCGTGGTGTCTGGCACGGGCAAAAACGAATTTTATAAGGCTCTTGAAAAGGCCGTTGATCAGGAACCGCGTTGGAATTTTCACAAGTACCTGATCGACCGCAATGGCAAGGTTATTGACCACTTTTACTCCACCACAGCCCCCCAAAGCACAAAAATCGTCAAAGCTATTGAAAAAGCCCTCAAGTAAGCGCTATGCTTATCCCACAAATATTTAACTACTGCAATTGCCATGAAAAAACCACTCGCACTCATCCTTGCCACATTGCTAAGCACTGGCGCATTTGCCCAAGAAGCCACCTGCAATGCACAAGCCACTGAGAAAAAGCTGGCAGGTGCTGCAAAAACGTCCTTTTTAAAAAAATGCGAGCGCTTAGCCACTGAAAAATGCGAATTAGCCGCCACCGAGAAAAAGCTCGCGGGCGCCGCTAAAAACAGCAATGTCAAAAAGTGCACCAAAGATGCCGTTGGTGGCTAACCCCCCTGCGCCATGGCATTACTTCGTGTAGCCACCTATAACATCCATAAGGGTGTGCAAGGCGTTGGACCCATACGCCGATTGGAAATTCACAACCTCGGTCATGCTGTAGAGCAACTAGATGCCGACATTGTGTGCCTACAAGAGGTTTGTAAAGAGCACCGTACCGATGCGGCTTTTTTTGATCATTGGCCCGAATTGCCGCAAGCAGACTATCTGGCACCCCAAGGATATGCCTCTGTGTACCGTACCAACGCCATAACACGGCATGGAGAACACGGTAACGCAATGCTCACGCGCTGGAAGGTTTTAAAAGACCAGCACGAAGACATGTCAGACCATCGTTTTGAGCAACGCGGTCTTTTGCATTGCGAAGTGCTGGTACATAACCGTCCCGTGCATGTGGTGGTGGTACACCTTGGGTTAATTCGTGCTAGCCGGATACGCCAAGTAGCACAACTGCAGCGATTTATCGAACGTGAAGTACCAATGGATGCCCCTCTGGTGGTTGCAGGTGACTTTAACGAATGGAACAACTGGGTACCGCAAGCACTGGCCTCTTTAGGCTTGGTATCGAGCGGGCAAAATTACTCCCCCACATTTCCGTCACTATTGCCCTTGTTGCAACTTGACCATGTATTTGTGCGCGGCATGCAACCGGTTGGTGTCACTGTACCCCGTGGACGACCGTGGTGGCGTATGTCTGACCACCTGCCGCTAGTTGCTGCTTTTGAATTTTAAACGGAACACCTGTGGGCGTTACGCAATTCAAAGGTGGCCATCATATTGAATTACTGCAAAATGGTGCACAGTTTTTTCCTGCACTAATAAGCTCTATTGACGCTTGCTCCCAAGAAGTCCGGTTAGAGACCTACATCTTTCATTTTGACGCAACGGGCAATGCTATAGCGGCAGCATTGGTACGTGCAGCCAAACGGGGCATAAGAATTTATCTGGTAATGGACGGCATAGGCACGACCAACATACCAGCAAACTGGGTTCAACTGTTTGCCGAAACTGGCATACGTTGGCACCAGTACTCCCCCTTAGGCAGACTAGGGTATCTGGTTCCAATGCAATGGCGCAGGTTGCACAGAAAATTGTGTGTCATAGACCAAAATACTCTTTTTTGCGGCGGCATCAATATCCTGAACGATTTTGAGGACCCCAACCATGGCACCCAAGAATCAGCACGTTTTGATTTTGCCGTCAAAGTACAGGGCCCCTTGGTACAAGAGGCCCATCGGCTTATGCTGCAGTTTTGGGCACGCTTAGAGCTAGCAATGGATTTACGCCAATTGCACATAGCCAACGTGCGGCAAACGTTACAAGAGGCCAAACAAGTCTCCAGCTCTACAATCAGCACTGACCTGCATGCGCCCAAAAGCACAATGCCCGAAACCATGCAGGCCGCATTGGTACTACGTGACAATTTTCTGAACCGCAGTCGCATAGAACGCGCTTACCGTAAAGCCATTGGCGAAGCGCAAAAAGAAGTCTTGATTGCAAATGCCTATTTTCTGCCCGGCAGAAAAATTCGTAACGCACTCATTCATGCCGCCAAACGGGGCGTTCGGGTGCGCTTGCTACTACATGGCCGGTACGAATATTTCATGCAGTACCACGCATCACGTCCGGTGTATAGTGCAATGCTTTCTGCAGGTGTACAGATTTATGAATATTCCAGCGGCTTTTTACATGCCAAAGTTGCCGTCATTGACGAGCGCTGGGCTACAGTGGGGTCTTCCAACCTCGATCCGCTGAGCCTGTTACTGGCACGCGAAGCCAACATTATGGTAAAGAGCCCCCACTTTGCATCCATTCTCCGCAATAAACTGCAGGAGGCGATTCAAACCAACGGAGTTTTGGTAGAACAAAGCATATTTTCCAATCGACCTTTCATTCATAAAGTCCTTGACTTTATTGCGTATGGACTAATGAGACTAAGTTTGTTTCTAACCGGACAGCGATATTAAGTTTTTGACTGTTAATATCAAACTTGCATTACTAACCATTTTTATCCATGAGCCAACCTGACAATGATGAGGGAACCCCGGTTTCCGTCAAAATTCGCGAACGCATCAAAGCGGCCCGCAAGCGCTTTCATGCCAATGACAACATAGCACAGTTTATCCAACCCGGCGAACTTGAATTACTGCTCAATGAAGTCGAGCAAAAAATGAAAGGCGTTCTCAGCAGCTTAGTCATTGATACCGACAGCGATCACAATACCGATAACACGGCGCGCCGGGTTGCCAAAATGTATTTACAAGAAGTGTTCAAAGGGCGCTACTTGTCAGGACCGAACATCACCGAATTTCCTAATGCCGAGCACCTTAATGAGCTCATGATTGTGGGTCCCATCACGGTGCGTAGCGCCTGCAGCCATCACTTTTGTCCAGTCATTGGAAAAATCTGGATTGGTGTATTGCCCAACGAACACACGAATGTCATTGGCCTATCTAAATACGCAAGACTGGCAGAATGGGTCATGTGCCGCCCCCAAATTCAAGAGGAAGCCGTTGTCCAACTGGCAGACCTGATTCAGGAAAAAACCCAACCTGATGGACTGGCAATAGTGATGGAAGCCAGCCACTATTGCATGGCCTGGCGCGGCGTTAAAGATATGGACAGCAAAATGATTAACTCTGTCATGCGCGGTGTCTTCCTGAAAGACTCTAATCTGCGTCGCGAATTCTTATCCCTTATACCCCGCAAAGGCTGAAATCATGCTTGTTCGTTTACTTTATGCTAGCCGTGCGGTTAATTCGCACATCGATTCGATTGAAGACATTTTGTCCCAGTCTCGCCAGTACAACCCCAGCTGCGGCATTACGGGTATTTTGTGCTACGGCGGCGGTATATTTCTGCAAGCGATTGAAGGTGGACGCAACGCCGTGAGCGAGCTTTACAGCCATATTCAAAAAGACCCGCGCCATAAAGATGTGGTACTGCTGCATTACGAAGAAATTACCGAACGCCGCTTTGGCGGCTGGAGTATGGGCCAGGTCAATATGTCAAAAATCAATGCCAGCATTTTGCTTAAATATGCTGAGCGCCCGGAGCTTGACCCCTACTCTGTATCCGGCAAAGTATCGCTGGCACTACTTGAAGAACTCATGGCAACCGCATCGATCATTGGACGTGCCTAACATGAAAAACGAACTCACCCCTTCTACCGATTGGAAAGAACGCATTGCTCCTGACGAAGCACAGCGTTTTGAGCAATATGGCAAACAATTTGCCGAACTGCAAGCGCGCAAATCGAAAAAACACGGCACAGGCCGTGCCCTGCACCGCAAACAAATTACTGCCGCACAAGGTCAGCTAGATGTTCTGGTCGACCTGCCGGAATTCGCCCGCCACGGCCTGTTTGCCAAACGCGGCAAGTTTGAAGTTTGGGTTCGATTATCCAACGGTGGCGTAGACAAAGCCTCTGATCGCATCCCCGACATTCGTGGTTTTGCATTTCGGGTGTTGGGGGTTCAGGGTGACTCCGCTTTGGGCAATGGCCCAGCTGTAAGCCAAGACTTTGCCCTTATTAACCAGGAACAATTTGCCTTTCCTAAAAGTGATGAATTTGTAGACTTTGTCATGGCTGCAGCCAAAGGTGGCGGCGCATTGCTCAAGTACATGCTGGGCAAATATGGCGTGATTCGTGGCACCTGGAAAATTGCAAAAATGTTCAAAACCGTGAGCAAACCATTTACAGGTTTTGCGGACACCACCATGTTCAGCGCAGCACCCATTGCCTGCGGACCCTACGCTGCACGTGTACGATTGGTGCCCGCTCCCTCCAACCGTATTCCACTCACAGGCATTCAGGGCGATTGGGACGCCGATTTTTCTGGCCGTCTGGCACGCCAAAGTCTGCAATGGGATTTACAGTTACAGCCATTCGTCAATGAAAAGCTCACGCCCATTGAAGATGCATCGGTGAACTGGCCTACCCCCTATACGACCGTGGCGCGGCTTACCTTGCCCAAACAAGATACCACCACTACGCAAGCCCGTGAATTTGCCACCAAAGCAGAAGCAAGCGTTTTTGACCCATGGCAAGCCATGGCTGCTCATCGGCCCTTGGGGGATGTGATGCGCGCTCGCAAAGTGGTGTACTTTGCCAGCCAGAAAGGACGAGGCGCAGCGTAACGCTCATAAAAAAACCGACTCTTGAGTCGGTTTTTTTAACTATTGGCGGAAACGGAGGGATTCGAACCCTCGATGAGGCTCTACACCCCATACTCCCTTAGCAGGGGAGCACCTTCGGCCACTCGGTCACGTTTCCAGCAAAACAATATTATCGCACGTAATTAAGCAATTTTTCAAACATTGGGCTGATCAAGATCAAAAGCTTTATGCAAAGAGCGAACAGCCAGCTCCATATACTTTTCATCAATCACCACGGAGGTCTTGATTTCCGAAGTTGAAATCATTTGTATATTGATGCCTTCTTCGCTTAGCACGCGGAACATCTTGCTTGCAACACCCACATGGCTGCGCATACCAATGCCTACAATCGATACTTTACATATTTTGGTGTCACCCACCACTTCTTGCGCACCCAAGCTAGGTAAAACTTTGGCCTTGAGCAATTCCATGGCTTTTGCAAATTCACCACGATTTACGGTAAAGCTAAAGTCAGTTTTACCATCTTTGCTGAGGTTTTGAATAATGACATCCACCTCAATATTGGCATCGGCTACTGCCCCCAGAATTTGGTAAGCAATGCCAGGGCGGTCAGGCACGCCCAGCACAGAGATTTTGGCTTCGTCACGGTTAAAAGCTATACCCGAAACAATGGCTTGTTCCATGTTTTCATCTTCCTCAAAAGTAATCAGGGTGCCAGATTTGGCTTCTTCGTTAATATCAATGTCCCACGGGGTAAAGCTACTCAACACCCGCAACGGCACCTTGAACTTGCCGGCAAACTCAACAGAGCGTATTTGCAGTACTTTGGAGCCCATGGATGCCATTTCAAGCATCTCCTCAAAGCTCACTGTCTGCAGACGTCGGGCTTCAGGCACCACACGCGGATCGGTGGTGTAAACACCATCCACATCGGTGTAAATCAGGCACTCGTCGGCCTTCATGGCGGCAGCTACTGCCACAGCAGATGTATCTGAACCGCCACGCCCCAAGGTAGTGATGTTGCCTTGCTCATCGATACCCTGAAAGCCTGTCACTATTACTACACGCCCGGCAGATAAGTCAGCTCGCACACGCACATCATCAATCGACTCAATACGCGCTTTGGTGTGTGAACTATCGGTACGAATAGGTACCTGCCAACCAGCGTAACTCACAGACTCCATGCCTTCGGCCTGAAGCGCAATAGCCAACAAAGCGCTGGAGGCTTGCTCGCCCGTGGCAGCTAGCATATCCAGCTCACGGGCATAGGCATCCCCCGGTTTTGCTGGGGCCAGCTCTTTGGCTAAACCGAGCAAACGATTGGTTTCGCCGCTCATCGCGGATGGAACGACCACCATCTGGTGGCCAGCGCGCGCCCA
>CALPVM020000138.1 GCA_943327015.2 Akkermansia muciniphila | reverse complement strand
GCAATTCACCCACATAACCAATATCCACACCGCCAACCGCGACTTTGGCACAACGCCCTGGGTGCATGGCAGGATGCTGCGCTGGTGTAAATTGCGCTTGCAGTGGTGCAAGCAAGGCTTCTACGTCACCTTTTGCATCAAAAAAGTCCACTGATTGGTCTTTGCGACCCCACTGCAGTGGATCGGCGCTTCCACTGATTAAACCAGCAACACGCATGGGCTGATTAAAACCGGCAACCAAAGTATCAGAATTCTGCACCGAAGCATCTCGTAAAAATACTCGGCCTAATTCAAACACACGCACCCGGCTTACCTTACGTGCCTGATTGAATTTAAGTACTTGCAATAAAGAACCCAACAACGAAGAACGCATAACGCTCATTTGGCTGGAGATGGGATTGAGCAGCCGAATGGGGTTGGAATTACCCGCCAACTCGTGCTCCCAACGTTCTTCTACAAAGCTGTAGTTAATGGTTTCTTGGTAACCCAAAGCAGCTAAAAGACGACGCACTGCAAACGGGCTACGCTGAGTCTCCAGGCGCAATTTGGCAGTAATGGGGCCTTGTGGTGGCGTATGCGGCAAATGATCAAAGCCAACCATACGGGCTACTTCTTCAATCAGGTCTTCTTCAATTTGCAGGTCGAACCTGAACGAAGGTGGCACTACGGTGAGCACCCCATCCGACTGCGTTACTGGCAAACCCAAGCACTGCAGCGCTGCAGCGCATTGCTCCTGTGTAAGAGGCATACCAATCACTTTAGAAGCACGCGCAACCCGTAATTGCACCGGTGTTTGCACAGGCATGTTGGCTTGTTGGTCTGCAATGGGTCCGCATTGGGTATTAGGAGTACCGCAAATATCAACTATGAACTGGGTAATGCGCTCTATGTGTTCTACCGTATGCTGAGGGTCTACGCCACGCTCAAAACGGTGGCCAGCATCAGTAGAAAAATTAAAGCGGCGTGAGCGACCGGCAATCGCTTTAGGCCACCAGAATGCAGCTTCCACAAAAATATTTTGGGTATCGTCTGATACTGCTGTGGCATCGCCCCCCATAATTCCAGCCAAAGATTCAACCTGCTGGGCATCGGCAATAACACCAACAGAGTCATCCAGTTCTACCGTATTGCCATTGAGTAGTTTGAGCTTTTCGCCTACCCTGCCCCAACGCACGTCCAAACCACCGGTGATTTTGTCCAGATCAAAAATATGTGACGGGCGCCCCAACTCAAACATCACGTAGTTGGAAATATCAACCAGAGGAGAAACACTGCGCTGACCACAACGTGCCAGACGATCAACCATCCACTGCGGTGTTGTAGCCTTGGTATTGACAGAGCGAATAATGCGACCAGAAAAACGCCCACACAGGTCAGTAGCGCTTACTTTAACAGGCAAAGTGTCTGCATGCGTAGCTGCTACGGGTTCTATAGCAGGTGAATTTAGCGGAGCACCGGTTAAGGCAGACAACTCGCGCGCAACACCGTAAACACTTAAACAATGCGCCAAATTGGGCGTGAGCTTGAGGGTAAAAAGAGTGTCGTCCAGATTCAAGTGGATGCGAATATCCTGCCCTACAGTTGCATCAGCTGCAAGCTCTAGCAGACCACCACTGTCCTCCGACAACTGTAACTCGCGCGCGGAGCAAAGCATACCTTGGCTTTCTACACCACGCAATTGACCTAGCTTGATGGCAAATGGTTTGCCATCTGCACCGGGCGGCAATACAGCGCCCACCAATGCACAAGGTATACGGATACCCACCCGTGCATTGGGCGCGCCGCAAACAATTTGTAATGGTTGCGCCTGACCCACATCCACCTTGCAAACGCGCAGACGGTCAGCGTTAGGGTGTTGCACCGCTTCAAGTATTTCACCCACCACAACATGGGTAAATGGAGGGGCTACGGGTTTAAGTTCTTCAACCTCTAACCCCGCCATGGTGAGGGTATCGGCCAGCGCTTGGGTAGAGATGGGCGGATTGCAAAACGTCCGCAACCAGGATTCAGGAAATTGCATGGTCTAAATGAAGGGATGTTCTTATTGGAATTGCGATAGAAAGCGAATGTCGCCATCAAAAAAGAGACGTAAATCATTCACACCATAACGCAGCATGGTAAGACGATCCGGCCCCATACCAAAGGCAAACCCGATGTACTTTTCTGGGTCCAAACCCATGTTACGAATAACATTAGGATGCACCTGACCGGAACCTGCCACCTCTAACCAGCGGCCCGCCAGTGGCCCGGATGGGAACTGAATGTCAATTTCAGCACTTGGCTCAGTAAACGGGAAAAAGCTGGGGCGAAAACGCAGCACCAGATCATTGTTTTCAAAAAAAGTACGGCAAAAGTCGGTGAAAACAAACTTCAGGTCTTTAAAGCTAACATTCTGACCAATCCACAGACCTTCGCACTGGTGGAACATGGGGGAATGGGTGGCGTCGCTATCTACCCGGTATGTTCTGCCGGGAGCAATAACACGAATTTCTGGCATATCGCCACTAAATAAACCTTCAGCCTGCACCTGGCTTGCAGCGCGGTATTTTTTAACGTGTTGTACAGCGTGCCGAATTTGCATCGGGCTGGTGTGGGTGCGCAGTAAATTGGGAGCTTCTGCAGTGCCACCCTCCACATAAAAAGTATCATGCATGGAACGCGCGGGGTGGTCTTGCGGTGTGTTGAGGGCAGTAAAGTTGAACCAGTCAGATTCAATTTCGGGCCCCTGCGCTACATCAAAACCCATGGAACCGAAAATAGATTCAATACGCTCCAGTGTGAGCGATACCGGGTGCAAACCGCCCTGCCCGCGCTGACGGCCAGGCAATGTAACGTCCAGTGCTTCTGCTTGTAATTGTGCTTGCAGTTCGGCGTCGGCCAGTTGTTGGCGGCGCTGATTTAATGCGGCCTCAATGGCTTGTTTGGCGAGATTAATAGATGCACCGCGGGATTTTTTTTCTTCTACGCTGAGTGCAGCCATGCCTTTCATTAACTCGGTAATACGACCGGTTTTACCCAAAAACTGGGCTTTGGCATTTTCCAAATCTGCGGGGGCATGAGCCTGTGCAAATGCTAGTTGCGCTGATTCTACGATGGCGTTCAAATCGTTCATAGATAGGTGTGAAATCTCATCTGATTGAAAAAGGGCTAGTGCTTTTACAAGCGCCAGCCCTCATTCTGGTGTTCAGGTTGGTGACAACCCGATGTGAACTCAAGCAGCCAACTTGGCCTTGACTTGCTCCACGATACCAGCAAAAGCAGCCATGTCGTGCACCGCGATATCGCTCAGCACCTTACGGTCGATTTCGATATTGGCTTTTTTCAGGCCGTTGGCGAACTGGCTGTATGTCAGGCCGCACTGACGTGCAGCAGCATTGATACGGGCAATCCACAACTGACGGAATACACGCTTTTTGGTACGGCGGTCACGGTAGGCATATTGCCCGGCTTTCATTACCGCTTCTTTAGCGATACGGAAAACATTACCGCGGCGACCACGGAAACCTTTTGCAAGGGCGAGAACTTTTTTATGGCGGGCGCGAGCCGTTACACCACGTTTGACGCGAGGCATGTGATTACTCCTTGTTCGTCGTTAATTAAATGCCTTGACCGGGCAGCATTTGTGCCATATGACCCATATTGGTCGGATGGACATTGACTGCACCACGCAAATGGCGTTTATTTTTAGTGGTCTTCTTGGTCAAGATGTGACGTTTGAAGGCTTGTCCGCGTTTAACGGTTCCACCTGGACGGACGCGAAAGCGTTTTTTCGCCGCGCTCTTGGTCTTCATTTTGGGCATATAAATGCTCCTTTTCATTTGTGCTCGTGAGGCGTCTGGAAACCTTTTTCCAGCCTTGTTGGCCCCGAGCCACTTTTTTTACCGGTGACCAGACCGGTAACCTGTCAGGCTGCAGATTCCGCAGCCTGTTTGACCACTGCACCGGGCTTTTTACGGCCGGGGGCAATCATCATAATCATTTGTTTGCCTTCAAGCTTGGGAAACTGCTCCACAATAATGGAGTCGCCCAACTCGTCACGCATTCTTTGCAACAATGCCAAACCGATTTCTTGGTGCGTAATTTCACGGCCACGAAAACGAAGCGTTATTTTACACTTATCGCCATCTGCCAAAAAGCGCCTGATGTTACGCATTTTGATGTTGTAGTCGCCATCATCGGTACCGGGACGGAATTTAATTTCCTTGATTTCGATAACCGTTTGTTTTGACTTGGCTTCTTGTGCCTTTTTTTGCTCTTGGTACTTAAACTTGCCGTAGTCCATCAGCCGGCACACAGGCGGGCTGGCAACAGCAGCAATTTCAACCAAGTCAACATCGTACTCACCCGCCATGCGCAAGGCTTCGGAAAGACTCACGATACCAAGCGGCTCGTTATCAGGGCCGGAAAGTCGAACTTCCGGCGCAGAGATTTCACGGTTCAGACGATGTTTACGTTCTTCGCGCTGACGGCGGTCACGAATTTCAGTAACGATGGCTCAATCCTTCAATAAATAACTACAACACTGTAGGGACATCTGTAAAAAATGCGCTCAATCACTTTTATACAGCAAAAGCTTATAACAGCGATTTGGATGCAAGGTCTTCTTTGATTTTTTGCATGAATGCATCAAGTGACATTGCACCGAGGTCTTTTCCACCCCGGGCGCGCACTGCAACAGCACCTGCTGCCATCTCTTTGTCACCCACAACAAGTAAGTATGGAAGCTTTTGCATTGAATGCTCACGTATTTTATACGTTATTTTTTCGTTGCGTAGATCTAAATCTACCCTAAACCCTTGATTTTTCAGCAAATTAGCAACGTTTTTCGCATATTCTGCTTGTGCATCAGTAATATTAAGCACTGCAACCTGTACGGGCGCCAGCCATAACGGTAATGCACCGGCACTTTCTTCTATCAAAATACCAATAAAACGCTCCAAACTGCCCACAATAGCGCGGTGTAACATGACCGGACGATGGCGCGCTCCGTCTTCGCCAACGTACTCTGCATCCACTCGTTCGGGCATGGAAAAATCAACCTGAATGGTACCGCACTGCCAATGTCTACCAAGAGCATCTTTGAGGGTGTATTCAATTTTAGGGCCATAAAAGGCGCCTTCGCCAGGAGAGATTTCGTAGGCACAACCCGAGGCATTAAGGCTCTCGATCAGTGCGGCTTCAGCCTTATCCCAAATAGCATCGGAGCCAATACGTTTTTCAGGACGCGTGGCTATTTTGTAAATGATATTTTTAAAACCGAAATCTGCATACACCTTGCCGAGTAAAGCGGTAAAGTTAACGCACTCTTGCAAGATTTGGTCTTCGGTACAGAAAATGTGACCATCATCCTGCGTAAAGCCACGCACACGCATAATGCCGTGCAATCCGCCGCTAGGCTCGTTGCGGTGGCATTGACCAAACTCGCCATACCGCAGCGGCAAATCACGGTAGCTTTTCAGGCCTTGTTTATAAATCAGGATATGGCCTGGGCAGTTCATTGGCTTTAACGCGTAGTCCCGCTTCTCGGACTCGGTAATGAACATGGTTTCGCGGTATTTATCCCAATGACCGGTTTTTTCCCAGAGGGATTTGTCAATGACCTGCGGGCCTTTGACTTCTTGGTATCCATTGTCACGGTAGACCTGACGCATGTACTGCTCCACACCCTGCCAGAGCGTCCAGCCCTTGGGGTGCCAGAACACCAAGCCGGGAGCATGGTCGTCCACATGGAACAAATCTAACTCGCGACCTAGCTTACGGTGGTCGTGTTTTTCTGCCTCTTCCAGCATGGTAAGGTGCTGCTGCAACTCGTCTTTAGAGCCCCAAGCCGTGCCATAAATGCGTTGCAGCATTTCGTTGCGATGGTCGCCACGCCAGTAAGCCCCGGCCAGCTTCATGAGTTTGAAATGTTTTAACTTGCCAGTGCTTGGTACATGGGGGCCGCGGCACAGGTCTTCAAACTTGCCTTCGCGGTATAAGGATACATCTTCATTATTGGGGATGCTTTGGATAATCTCGGCTTTGTAATGCTCGCCCAGCTCTTTAAAGTAACCCACTGCCTGATCACGCGGCAATACCCGGCGCACCACAGATTCGTCTTTAGCGGCAAGCTCTGCCATTTTTTTCTCAATGGCTTTGAGATCATCCGGGGTAAAGGGACGCTTGTAAGAAAAGTCGTAAAAAAAGCCATTTTCAATGACCGGGCCGATGGTGACCTGGGCATCTGGAAACAACTCCTTAACAGCATAAGCCAGCAAGTGCGCAGTGGAGTGACGAATCACTTCCAGACCATCCGCATCTTTAGCGGTAATGATGGATAGCGCTGCATCGCTCTCAATCACATAACTGGTATCGACCACCTTTTCTGTGCCAGCTTCAGCGCCCTGCAGCTTGACTTTGCCAGCTAAAGCGGCCTTGGCAAGCCCTGTACCAATGGAGGCGGCTACGTCAGCCACTGTAAGCGGGGCGGGATATTCGCGTTGCGAGCCATCAGGAAGGGTGATAAGAATCATAGTTATGTGAACTCAAAAAACAAAAAAGCGCGGACTAGCCGCGCCACTGAAACCGTAAGCCGGATGAAGAGATTTTACTTCTTACCCGGCTAGTCTGGTTTGACGAATTATCAGTGGAACTGCTCTTCTTCGGTAGAACCGGTCAGAGCGG
>CALPVM020000137.1 GCA_943327015.2 Akkermansia muciniphila | reverse complement strand
TGTCGGTAATGAGGTAGTGCACGGCATCTGAGTCAAATTCAGTTATAGGCTCTGCTACCCGGAACAGCCTTGGATCACCAAATTTAAGTATTTCACGTACCGGCATTGAGCATCTCCAATAAAGCGGTTTCGTCCAGCACCGGCACGCCCAGCTCCACGGCTTTGTCTAATTTGCTGCCAGCCTCTGTACCTGCTACTACAAAGTGGGTTCTTTTACTCACGGAGCCCGCCACTTTGCCGCCAGCTGCTTCGATTTTCTCTTTAGCGGCATCACGGCTGAGGCTAGGCAAGGTGCCGGTTAAAACAAAGGTTTTACCGGCAAACAATTGTTGCGTTGCGCCAGACGCTACACCTTCGGTCCAATGCACGCCACAAGCGCGTAGCTGCTCTACGACTTCGCGGTTGTGAGGCTGGTCAAAAAAGGTGCGCAGACTCTGCGCAACAATCGGGCCGATGTCATTGACCTGTTGCAACACCTCCAGTGGTGCGTCCATCAGCGCATCCAAGGTGCCAAAGTGTTTAGCCAGCTCTTTGGCGGTAGCCTCGCCCACATGACGGATGCCTAGCCCAAACAAAAAGCGAGGCAGCGTAGTGGATTTGGACTTTTCAAGTGCCTGCACAATATTGAACGCCGATTTTTCTGCCATGCGGTCGAGCTGTGCCAGAGTAGACAAACCCAGCTTGTACAAATCTGGCAGGGTGCGGATAGTGCCAGTGTCCACCAGCTGCTCGACCAGCTTGTCACCTAAACCTTCTATTTCTACCGCACGGCGCTGGGCGTAGTGCAAGATAGCTTGCTTGCGTTGCGCGCTACAAAACAGGCCTCCAGTACAGCGGTAGTCTGCTTCGCCAGCCTCGCGCACGGCAGCAGAACCACACACCGGGCATTGATGAGGCATAGTAAACAGAGTGGCATCCGCTTGGCGCTTGCCCTCCACTACCGATACAACCTCGGGTATCACGTCCCCTGCCCTGCGCACCACCACGGTGTCGCCTAGGCGCACGTCTTTTCGCCGGGCTTCGTCTTCGTTGTGCAGCGTAGCGTTGGTTACCGTAACACCGCCTACAAATACCGGCGCCAATTTAGCCACAGGTGTGAGCTTGCCGGTGCGCCCCACGTGCACATCAATCGCCAGAACGGTTGTTATTTGCTCTTGTGCCGGATACTTGTGAGCTACGGCCCAGCGCGGCTCGCGGGTAACAAATCCTAAGCGCTGCTGCTGCGCAATTCTATTGACCTTGTACACCACACCGTCAATATCAAACGGCAGCGCATCCCGCATAGCACCCATGCGCTGGTGGTATGCAACCAGTTGATCGGCTCCTTGGGCTATGGCTATGTGCTCAGATACCGGCAAGCCCCAAGCTTTAAACGCCTCTAGCCACTGCCAATGGGTGGTAAATGGCGAAAGGCCGGATTCACCCAGCACTACCTCACCCAAACCGTAGCCAAAAAAACTAAGCGGCCGTTGTGCAGCTATGGCTGAGTCTAATTGACGCACAGCACCGGCTGCAGCGTTGCGCGGATTGACAAAGGTTTTTTCGTTTTTCTCACCTTGGGCGATGCGTTGGCGCTGGCGCTCGTTCAGGGCTTCAAAATCGTCCCGGCGCATATACACTTCGCCACGCACTTCCAGCACATCGGGTATTGGCAATTGGGGCTTTAAACGCAACGGTATCTGGTGAATGGTGCGTATGTTGTTGGTAACATCTTCGCCGGTTTCACCATCGCCACGGGTGCATGCTTGTACCAACACACCCTTTTCATAGCGTAGATTGATCGCCAAACCGTCAAATTTAAGTTCAGCTACATATTCAATCGGAGCGTCTGCACCGGTTAAAGCCAATTCACGCTTTAAGCGCGCATCAAAAGCCTGGGCTCCACTGGATTCGGTGTCGGTTTCGGTACGAATGCTTAACATCGGTACCACATGGCGCACTGCTGCAAATTCCTTGAGTGGCTTGGCACCTACGCGCTGCGTGGGGGAATCAGGCGAAATGCATTCAGGGTTGGCTGCTTCAAGAGCCTGCAGCTGCTTAAAAAGGCGGTCGTATTCGGCGTCAGGAATACTCGGCGCATCTAGAACATAGTACTGATGGGCATGGTGGTTTAACTGCTCTCGCAGAAATTTTACATGTGCGTACGCATCCGAAGTCATGAAAACAATCGACGCGCCAAGGGTGATCCTGCTGCCAAGTCACGGCGTTCCAGTGTGTCATAGAGGGTTTGAAGTTCGGAGCGAATAGTATCCATGGTCTGCTCAGCCAATGGTTGCCCGTCATCATCGGTAACAGTGCCTTCCATGCTTTGCGCCAAAGCCAGTGCAGCTGTTCGCATCCGGTCAAAGGGAGCTTCGTCACGAGCAACTTGCGCTACATCAAGATGCAGAGATATTTCACGAATCGCAGTTTGTGCTGGGTCTTCAGCCAATGCAGCCTGTGCATCAAAGCTCAGCACTACCAATGGCGGCATGCCATCGTGGCCTGAGGGTAAAACCATGCGTCCCGGCAAAGCCCCAGTAACAAACCCTTGACGGGCAGCGCACTGGTGCACAAAGCCAGGGCTCCATGAAGCACTTTTGGCACGCACCATAAATCCGAGTTGGGCATCATGGGCACTGGCAAAATGGTCTAGCTCGCGGGCACGGGCTACTTCTTCTAACATATCCGGAAACTCGGCATTGGCACCGATAGCGTCAGCAAACGCCTGGGTTTTGACTACAAAATCAGAATACTCGATCTGGTTAAGGGGGCCACTTCGGTTGGCAAGCTGAACACCTGCCTGAAAGCCACCGTAACGTTGCCCAGCCATGGGCGTTTCCCACACGTGGGACATCAGGTTGTAGCCCTCAATGGCAAATGGTTTGCTGCCAGCGCGGCGCGTGGTCGGCATAGCGGCTAGCGCTGCTTCGCCCGCAATCGATGGGTGCACAGCATCCAGGGCAATAGTGGCAATCACATCTACCAAAGAATCCATGGCCGGTTTACGCGGCAAATGGTGGTTGGGTAATGCCGGAGCATTCAGGGCTTCATCCGTCAACATAGGTTCAACAACGCTTGCAGATGAATCCATTGCCGCCAATTCAGGCGATGCTTGCCTAGGTGCACTTCTGCGCGATGTCCACGCGCCATGGGCGACCACTGCCGCCAAAACAAGGCCACCAGCTATGGCCAATCCAATTTGTAAGTTACTCATTTTAGTAATTAACAGTCCATTTACTCAAGCTAACTCAGCCATGGTAACGGCTGACTCCATGTCCACAGCAACAATTCGTGAAACCCCCTGCTCCTGCATGGTAACGCCAATTAGCTGCTGCGCCATTTCCATCGCAATTTTGTTATGGCTAATAAATAAAAATTGTGTTTCGCGGCTCATGCTTGATACCAACTTGGCGTAGCGCTCGGTGTTGGCATCGTCCAGCGGTGCGTCCACCTC
Source organism: Akkermansia muciniphila (assembly GCA_943327015.2). Classification (GTDB taxonomy): domain Bacteria; phylum Pseudomonadota; class Gammaproteobacteria; order Burkholderiales; family Burkholderiaceae_C; genus Allorhodoferax. The sequence continues at coordinate 3,230 of CALPVM020000137.1, read as the reverse complement.
GTCCAGCAAGCAAAACGGAGCCGGATTAAGCTGAAAAATAGCAAATACCAAAGCTATCGCGGTAAGGGCTTTTTCGCCCCCCGATAATAAATGAATGGTCTGGTTCTTTTTACCCGGCGGTTGTGCAATAACCTGCACGCCAGAATCCAAAATTTCATCTCCAGTAATGACCAGCCGCGCGTTACCGCCGCCAAACAACTCAGGAAACATGCGTCCAAAATGCTCATTCACTTGGTTAAAGGTACCAGAGAGCAGATCACGGGTTTCAGCGTCGATTTTACGGATAGCGTCTTCCAGCGTTTGCATGGCTTGGGTTAAATCCAGATTTTGCGCATCCAAAAAGCCTTTGCGCTCTCGTGCCGCGGCCAATTCGTCCAGCGCAGCCAGGTTAACTGCACCCAAAGCTGCCATATCGCGTTGCAGACGGTCAATGTCGGCCTGCATGCCGAACAAACGAACATTGCCCTGGGTAATGCTTTGCTCAATAGCAGCCAAGTCGGCTTTGGCCTCGGTGAGTTGTGCGTCGTACTGCTCAAAACCCAAGCGTGCGGCTTGCTCTTTGAGCTGAAACTCAGTGATGCGTTGGCGCAAGGGATCGAGCTCGCGCTCCAGTTGCATTCTGCGCTCGTCACTGAAGCGCAGTTTTTGGGTTAAGTCATCGTATTCGCTGCGCTTGGCTGCCAGAGACTTTTCCCGCTCCAACTTGAGTGCCAGCGCGTTTTGCAAACCTGCCTGGGCAGCTGCATCGGTCAGGCGTGAAAGTTCGTCGTGGGCGCGTTTTTCTTCAGCCAGCACCGATTCGGTTTGCTGGCTGGCTGTGTCAATAGCACGGCTGAGTTCTGCATTGCGTGCTTGCAGGCTGCGCTGGGCAAAAGTAGCTTCTTGTGCTTGGCGCTCCAGGCTGCGTTGCTGTTCGCGGCATTCGTTCAGTTTGCGTTGCCCATTTATCACGCGCTCTTCAAGGTTGGCGTGGCTTTCCTGGCTTTCGGCCAGCTGAATGTCCAGCGTTTCAAACTGCTCTTCAGCGGCTACACGGCGCTCCTGCAGTTCTTCAAGCTGAGCATCAATTTCAGACAGGTCTTCGGCTATTTGCGCTTTGCGGCTGCGCGTTTGTTCCAGCATTTGGGTCAAACGCAAAACTTCCACCTGCAATTGGTGGCTGCGGCTTTGCGCTTGCGTGGCCTCGCGTTGCGCAGCACTCAAGCGCTGAGAACTATCGGCATAGGCAGACTCTGCCCGTGCCAATGCTACACGCGACTCATCCGCCATCAGCACTTGGGCGCGCAGTTGTTTTTCCAGATTTTCAATTTCCTGGGCGCGAGCTAATAATCCTGCCTGCTCCGAGTCGGGAGCATAAAAACTAACACTATGGGCGCCAACCACATGGCCAGACTTAACGTAAATGCACTCACCAGCTTGTAATTTATCGCGCAAAGCCAATGCATCTTCAAAACTTGCTGCGGTGTAACAACCCTGCAACCAATCTACCAACACCGCTTTAATGCCTGCATCGTGCAGGCGCAATAACTCCGACAATCGGGGCAATGCAAACGACCGTTCCGAACTACCCGATGCGGGCGGGCTAAAAAAGGTAAGTTTGGCAGGTGGCACGTCCGATGCAAAAGAGCGCACCATGTCTAGCTTGGATACTTCTAGCGCCCCGAGTCGCTCACGCAAGGCTCCTTCCAACGCGTTTTCCCAGCCCTGCTCTATGTGGATACGGCTCCATAAGCCCTGCAACTGGTCCAGCCCATGCTTGGCCAGCCAAGGGCGCAGTTTGCCATCGGTTTTAACTTTGTCTTGCAAGGCTTTGAGAGCTTGCATGCGGGCAGATAACTCGGCTTGCAGCGCAGCCTCGCTGTTGACTTGCTGCTGCCTGCTGCGGCGCGCTTCGTCCAACTGCGGCAAGGCTTCTTGCAAGTCTTGCAACTTGGCTTGCTCCACCTCGGCTACTTCGCGCGCTTCGTCTAGTTGGCGTTGCAAGTCTTGCAAGCGCACTTCATCCGGAGCACTCAAGGCTTTGTTATCGGCCTCTAAGCGTTCACGCCGGGTGTTGAGCTGGCGGCTTTGTTCTTCTACACTGCGTTGCCCGGCTGCCAAAACCTGAATTTGCTGCTGTACTAGGTTGACTTGGTTTCGCTGTTCATTGGCAGCTTTTTGGGATGCTGCCAATGCATCTTCTAATTCGGGCAACTGCATGGCTTGCTCTTCAACCTGAGCAGCCAACATTTCTGACTGCTCATCACCCGCTAACGCAATTTCTGCCAGACGTTCTAACTCTTCCAGTGCGTCTTCCTTGCGGGTTGCCCATTGCTGCAATTGCTCTTTAAGCGTGGCAATACGTTGCTCGACACGCTGCCGCCCCTCTACTACAAAGCGGATTTCCGCCTCCAAGCGCCCCACATCCGTGCTGGCCTCATAGAGCAAACCCTGCGCCTGATTGACCTGGTCACCCGCGCTGTAGTGCGCTTGACGGATCGACTCTAGGTTGGCCTCCATATGGCGCAAATCTGCCATGCGGCTTTCAAGTGCATTAACCGCACCCTGTGCTTCGGTCTGAATACGGCTTTGGTCTGCAGCAGCTTCGGCACGCTTCAAAAACCATTGTTGCTGTTGCTTCAGACTCAGATCCGCTTGTAAAGCATTGTATTTTTGCGCAATCTCGGCTTGTTTTTCGAGCTTTTCGAGGTTGGTGGTGAGCTCACGCAGTATGTCATCTACGCGCGTTAAATTTTCGCGGGTGTCATGCAGGCGGTTTTCGGTTTCGCGCCGGCGTTCTTTGTATTTGGAGACCCCTGCAGCTTCTTCTAAAAATAACCGCAGCTCTTCGGGCTTAGATTCAATAATGCGGCTAATCGTGCCCTGCCCGATAATGGCATATGCGCGCGGCCCCAAGCCCGTGCCCAAAAATACGTCTTGCACATCACGGCGGCGTACGGGTTGGTTGTTGATAAAGTAACTGGAGGTGCCATCGCGTGTGAGCACCCTTTTAACCGCAATTTCAGCAAACTGCCCCCACTGGCCACCCGCGCGGTGGTCAGCATTGTCAAATACCAACTCCACGCTGGAACGGCTTGCGGGTTTACGGGTAGTGGTGCCGTTAAAAATAACGTCTTGCATCGACTCGCCACGCAACTCGCTAGCACGGCTTTCGCCCAGCACCCAACGCACCGCATCCATGATGTTGGATTTGCCGCAGCCATTTGGCCCCACCACACCCACCAGTTGGC
>CALPVM020000136.1 GCA_943327015.2 Akkermansia muciniphila | reverse complement strand
GCACGTGATTACGGCCATTGCCTGGATAGGCTCCTCGTTTTATTTTGTTTTTTTAGATAGCAGCTTGACTCCGCCGAAAGACCCGGAACTGCAGCGCCAAGGGGTGAGTGGTGAACTATGGGCGGTGCATGGTGGGGGTTTTTACCACCCGGTCAAATTTGCTGTGTCGCCGCCCCAACTGCCCGCCCATTTGCACTGGTTTTATTGGGAGAGCTACAGCACCTGGCTCAGTGGTTTTGCCTTGTTTACTGTGTCTTATTTATGGAGTGCCGGCACCTATTTGATTGATAAATCGGTGCAAGATTGGTCGCCGGCGGCTGCCATTATGACTGCTATAGGTTTTTTGGTGATTTTTTGGTTGGCCTACGATGCTATTTGCCGCTGGTTGGGGCAAGGCAAGCATGGCGAACTGATTGTGGGTGTTCTAGTGGCTTTGTTGGTTGCTGTGGCGTCGTATTTTGCGTGCCATTGGTTTGCCGGTCGTGCAGCCTTTTTGCTGGTGGGTGCCATGATGGCAACTGCCATGAGTGCCAATGTGTTTTTCTGGATTATTCCGGGTCAGCGCGCTATGGTGGCCAGCATACAGGCCGGTCAGGCGGTAGACCCGATTCATGGCAAGCGCGGTAAGCAGCGCAGTGTGCACAACACCTACTTTACCTTGCCGGTGTTGTTTGCCATGCTGAGTAACCACTACAGTTTTACCTACAGCCACCCGCATAACTGGTTGGTGCTGATACTCATGATGCTGGCGGGCGCTGCCATACGGCAGTTTTTTGTGTTGCGCCATGGTTATAAGTTGGGGCGTAACGCCCATCCCTGGCGCTATGCGCTGGTTGGAGTGTCGGTTATTGTGGGTGTGGTGTGGTGGCTTAAGCCTGCACCGGATGCAGGCGCATTAGCCGGTGGTTCTGCACAGCTTGCCACCCAAGCAGAGGTGTCAACGCAGCAAGTGCAGGCTATTGTGAACGAGCGTTGCATTAGCTGCCACGGCGCGCAAGTGCAAATGAAAAATATCCGGCTTGATTCTGCTGCGCTAATTGAAGGCCAGGCGCAAGCCATATACCAGCAGGTGGTAGTTACCCGCGCCATGCCCATCAACAATGCCACCGGCATTACCGAGCAGGAACGTGCCACAATAAAGCAGTGGTTTGAGGGGCGTGTCAAGCGTTAAGTGCTAGTGCCCGGCCTCTTTTTCAGCGGGCGGGGTTGCGGTGCGGGCAAGGGTTTTTGGTGCAGGTGGCGTACAGGCTGAGCGCATGGTCTGAAATTTGAAAACCTTTGTCGCTGGCTACCGCATGCTGGCGTTTTTCAATCTCAGCGTCGTAAAATTCTTCAACCCGCCCGCAGTCCAGACACACCAAATGGTCGTGGTGTTGGCCTTCGTTCAGTTCGTAAACCGCTTTGCCACTTTCAAAATGGCTGCGAATCAAAATGCTGGCTTGCTCAAATTGGGTCAAAACGCGGTATACCGTGGCCAAGCCCACGTCTGAGCGGTCTTGTAGCAATACGCGATAAACGTCTTCGGCCGTCATGTGGCGTTGGGCGCTGCCCTGAAAAACCTCCAGAATCTTGAGGCGAGGCAAAGTCGCTTTCAATCCGGTGTTTTTTAAATCGTCTATATTGCTCATGGTTCAGTACCAGTAGAATTTTGAGTTTCTGCAGCTGGTGGCCAGCCGCTACAATGTGCAATCATATCGTTACGACACAACACACATGGCAGCAACCACCCATTCCCGTTTATTACTTGTTGGCGCATCCCTTGCAATGGTGGCTCTTTACGGCTGTTCCAGCCTGAATGATGCCATGGGTAGAAAAGTCACCACGGTTATTTCGCCTTACCGTATGGATATACTGCAGGGCAATGTGGTCACGCGCGAGCAGGTGGCCTATATCAAACCAGGCATGCAGCGCACCATGGTGCGAAATATATTGGGTAGTTCGCTGTTGGTCAGCGTGTTCCATGCTCAGCGCTGGGATTATGTATTTACCCTGGAGCGCCAAGGCGCGGAGCCCCAAACGCGCCGCGTTACCATATTTTTTAAGGACGACGTGGTAGAGCGTGTGCAGTCGGATGAGTTGCCCAGTGAGGCCGATTTTGTGGCTACTTTAAAGTCCAAGCCTATTACAGAACCTTTGCCCTTGCTTGAAGCACCGCCCGAAAAACTGCAACAGCATCCACCTGCCAAACCGGCAGCGCCCATAGCATTGCCTACCGCATTGCCACCTATCGTCTACCCGCCGCTGGAACCAGCCGCACGTTAAAAATTACTAGTCAGGATGAACCCAATGAAACATCAAGTAGCCATTGCAGGCGCCAGCGGGCGCATGGGGCATATGTTGATAGAGGCGGTGTGTGCCGCAGATGATTGCGTCTTGTCTGGCGCCCTGGATCTGGCCGCCAGCCCGGTGATCGGGCATGACGCGGCGGCATTTGCAGGTCTTAACAGCGGTGTGCAGGTTACGTCAGACCTGCGACAAGGCTTGGCTGGAAGCCGGGTGTTGATTGACTTTACCCGCCCCGAGGGCACCATGGCGCATTTGCGTGTTTGCCGTGAATTGGGCGTAGCCGCAGTGATAGGCACCACGGGTTTTACCCCGGAGCAAAAAGCTGAAATTGCAGAGCTGGCGAAACATATGGCAATTGTGATGGCACCCAATATGAGCGTGGGCGTCAATGTGACGTTAAAGTTGCTGCAAATGGCGGCCAAAGCCTTGTCTACCGGCTACGACATTGAAATTATTGAGGCGCACCACCGCCACAAAGTCGATGCGCCTTCTGGCACTGCGCTCAAAATGGGCGAGGTCATAGCCGATGCGCTCGGGCGCGACCTAAAGGACTGCGCCGTGTATGCGCGCGAGGGCGTCACCGGTGAGCGCGACCCCTCCAGCATTGGTTTTGCCACGATTCGCGGTGGCGACATTGTGGGTGACCACACCGTGCTGTTTGCCGGTACCGGCGAGCGCATTGAAATCAGCCACAAATCGTCCAGCCGCGTTACCTACGCACAAGGCAGCTTGCGTGCTGTGCGTTTTCTGGCGGGTAAAACTACTGGATTGTTTGATATGTTTGACGTATTGGGTCTGCAATGAGCCCCTTAGACGCACTGCTGCAGGGCGGCGTTATCAGCATTACTGTAGCCTTGGTGCTGTTGTTGATGTCGGTTGCCAGTTGGGTGGTGATACTCTGGAAGGCTTGGTTACTGTGGCGCGCCTCCACTGACCTTGCGCGCTGCATCCCGCAGTTTTGGCAAGCCAGCTCGATGCAAAGTGCGTTAGATGTTTTGCAAAACTCAGACCGCGAGCAGATCGTATTGCCTTTGGTGCGCGCGACAAACACGGCATCGGCTGGCACCTTGGCTGCAGCTGGCGATCGCTCCCAGCAGCTCACCCGCGTACTGCGTGATGCCCTGCATGGGGTGCTACACCGCCTGCAATCCGGCCAGGTGCTGCTGGCCAGCATCGGCTCAGTGGCGCCGTTTGTCGGCTTGTTGGGTACGGTGTGGGGCATTTACCATGCTTTGGTCGGTATATCAGGCGGCGGGCAAATTCAAATAGAGCAGATAGCCGGGCCGGTGGGTGAGGCACTCATCATGACCGCAGTAGGCCTGGCGGTGGCTATACCTGCAGTGTTGGCGTTTAATATTTTAGGCCGTATGATTGGCAAAATAGAAGCAGACCTTGAGGGCTTTGCCCGCGACCTGCGCGAACTGCTGGTCAACCCGCATAAAGCATAGCAAGGAACACAGCATGGCCTTCGGACGTCTGGAACGCACACCATTGTCGCAACCCATGAGCGAAATCAATATGACTCCCTTGATAGATGTTATGTTGGTGCTTCTGGTTATTTTTATGCTCACAGCCCCGTTGCTGGTGCGCGGCATCAAGGTCGATTTGCCGGCGTCACAAGCGGGCAAAGCTTTGAAAGTAGAACGGTTTGCGGCGGTTTCGGTCGATGTGGCGGGGCAAGCGTTTTTGGAAGGTCAAGCCCTGCCCGATGCAGAGCTAGAGGCAGCACTGCAGCAAATAGCAAAGCAGCAGCCTGATGCCGAGGTGCAACTGCGGGTAGATGCAGCCGTGCCTTACGCCAGGGTGGTTGCTGTGATGGGCTTGGCACAAAAAGCGGGGCTGAGCCGCATCGGGTTTGTGACTGAGTCCGCTAAAGCAGTGGCGCCATCCCTCACTGAAACCCGACCCTGAGCCATATAACCTTTCAACCGATTAAAATCGGTATCTATTTCCGGCATATAGCCCACGGCTTACCCCACCATGCAAGACAAATACAACCATATCGACGTAGAAAAAGCAGCACAAGCCCACTGGGCGCAACCACTATGGAATGGCCAAACTGCCTACCGCGTGGTAGAAGATGCCAGCAAAAAGAAGTTTTACGCCTGTTCCATGCTGCCTTACCCCAGTGGCAAATTGCACATGGGGCACGTGCGCAACTACACCATCAACGACATGCTCACGCGCTACCTGCGCATGAACGGCCACAACGTGCTGATGCCGATGGGCTGGGACGCATTTGGCTTGCCTGCTGAAAACGCTGCGCTTAAAAATCGTGTGCCTCCTGCCCAATGGACTTACGACAACATAGCCCACATGAAAGGCCAAATGCAGGCCATGGGCTTGGCGATTGACTGGTCGCGCGAAATAGCTACCTGCGACCCCAGCTACTACAAGTGGAACCAATGGCTGTTTTTGAAGATGCTGGAAAAAGGCATCGCCTACCGCAAAACCCAGGTGGTTAACTGGGACCCGGTAGACCAGACCGTATTGGCCAACGAGCAGGTGATTGACGGCAAAGGCTGGCGCACCGGTGCAGTCGTTGAAAAACGCGAGATTCCGGGCTATTACCTCAAAATAACTGACTACGCGCAAGAGCTGTTGGAGCAGGTGCAAACCGGACTGCCCGGTTGGCCGGAGCGCGTTAAGCTGATGCAGGAAAATTGGATTGGTAAAAGCGAAGGCGTGCGTTTTGCTTTTACCCATGACATCAAAGACGCATCCGGCAACCTGATTGGTGACGGCAAAATGTACGTGTTTACCACCCGTGCAGACACCATCATGGGCGTGACCTTTTGCGCTGTAGCGCCAGAACACCCCTTGGCGCTGCACGCAGCACAGGACAATGTGCGCTTGGCAGCTTTTATGGAAGACTGCAAAGCCGGTGGCACTACCGAGGCCGAGCTGGCACTGAAAGAAAAACTGGGCTTTCCTACCGGCTTGCAAGTCACGCACCCTTTAACCGGTCTCCCGGTAGAGGTGTGGGTCGGCAACTACGTGCTTATGGGCTATGGCGATGGCGCGGTGATGGGCGTACCCGCACACGACGAGCGCGACTTTGCGTTTGCCAAAAAGTACAATCTGGATATTGTTCCGGTAGTCCACGTAGAAGGCGAAACGTTTGATACAGAACAGTGGCAGGACTGGTACGCCGACAAACAGCGTGGCGTTACTGTTAATTCGGATATTTACAGTGGCTACGGCTATGCACCGGCGGTTAATGTGATTGCTGAGGCGTTGCAGGCCAAAGGTTTAGGCGAGAAAAAAACCACCTGGCGCTTGCGCGATTGGGGCATTAGTCGCCAGCGCTACTGGGGCACCCCCATACCGATTATTCATTGCCCAGAGCATGGCGCAGTGCCGGTTCCGGAAAAAGACTTGCCGGTGGTGTTGCCGCAAGACTGCGTGCCAGATGGCAGCGGTAACCCGCTGCACAAGCACGAGGGTTTCCATGCCGGCGTCACCTGCCCGGTGTGCGGAGCTAGAGCGCGCCGTGAAACCGACACTATGGACACCTTTGTCGATAGCTCGTGGTACTTTATGCGCTATTGCGACCCGCACAACACCGACCAGATGGTGGCACAAGGGGCAGAATACTGGATGCCAATGGACCAGTACATCGGCGGTATTGAACACGCCATTTTGCACTTGCTGTACGCACGCTTTTGGACCAAGGTGATGCGCGATTTGGGCTTGGTTAAGGTCAATGAGCCTTTTTCCAAGCTGCTAACCCAAGGCATGGTGCTGAACCACATTTACAGCCGCCGCACTGACAAAGGCGGTAAAGAATATTTCTGGCCGCACGACGTTGAGCACGTGCTGGATGCCGGCGGCAAGGTGGTGGGTGCGCGTCTTAAAAATGCGGTGGGCGATTTACCCGTGGGCACGGCCATTGACTACGAGGGCGTGGGCACCATGTCCAAGTCCAAAAACAACGGTGTGGATCCGCAGGATTTAATTGTCCGCTATGGCGCAGATACCGCGCGTTTGTACACCATGTTTACAGCCCCACCTGAGGCTACTTTGGAGTGGAACGAGTCGGCAGTAGAGGGTAGCTACCGCTTTTTGCGCCGGGTTTGGAACTTTGGTTTCAAGCTGTCCTCCATTGATTGGGTGGCTGCCAATGCACTAGCGCAAGGTGCCAGTACTGTGCGTGAACTGACTTTTGATAAACCCACCAAAGCACTGCGGCGCGAACTGCACACTGTGCTAAAACAAGTAGATTACGATTACCAGCGCATGCAGTACAACACCGTGGTGTCAGGCTGCATGAAAATGATCAATGCCCTCGAGGACTTTGCGTGGCCCGATGGCTCCACTGCAGCTTCAGCGGCCGCGCAGGTGGTGCTGGCGGAAGGCTTTGGAATTTTGCTGCGCTGCCTCTATCCTGCTACACCGCATTTGTCGCAT
>CALPVM020000135.1 GCA_943327015.2 Akkermansia muciniphila | reverse complement strand
CTACCTTGGCTTCGGTGTAGCCCAAAACGCCTTTCATGGCGCCAGTGGAAGCGGCTTTCATGGCGGCGCAAATGTCGGCGTAGCTGGTTTCTTTGCTGAGCTCACAGGTTAGGTCTACGACGGACACATCGCTGGTAGGTACGCGGAACGACATGCCGGTGAGCTTTTTGTTGAGTTCTGGAATCACCACGCCCACTGCTTTGGCAGCACCGGTGCTGGAGGGGATGATGTTTTCTAAAATACCGCGTCCACCGCGCCAGTCTTTATTGCTGGGGCTATCGACAGTTTTTTGGGTGGCTGTGGCAGCGTGCACAGTGGTCATCAGGCCGCGCTTGATACCAAAGTTGTCATGTAGTACTTTAGCTACGGGTGCCAAGCAGTTGGTGGTGCAAGATGCGTTAGAGATAATGGCTTCGCCCTTGTAGGTGTTGTCGTTGACGCCAAACACAAACATGGGGGTGTCGTCTTTGGAAGGGGCCGACATAATCACTTTTTTAGCGCCAGCGGTAATGTGTTTTTGTGCGGTTTCTTTGGTTAAAAACAGACCCGTAGATTCCACCACCACGTCGGCACCGACTTCGTCCCATTTGAGTTCTGCGGGGTCTTTAACAGCGGTCAGGCGAATTTTTTTGCCGTTCACAATCAGGTTATTGCCTTCTACGGCAATTTCGCCTTTAAAGCGGCCATGCACCGAGTCAAACTGCAACATGTAGGCCAGATACTCAGGCTCTAGCAGGTCGTTGATGGCAACGACTTCGATGTCAGAAAAATTTTGCACGGCAGCACGAAACACCATGCGCCCGATACGGCCAAAACCGTTAATACCAATTTTGATAGTCATTTGCTTCTTTCCTTTAAAAATAAAAAATCGGGGCTTACTTCTTTTTCTTTAGCACACCAGCAACGGTGCTGGCGACGTTTTCGGGGGTAAAGCCAAAGTGTTTAAACAATACCGGTGCTGGCGCTGATTCGCCGTAGGTGTCTATGCCGACTACTGCCGCACAACCATACTTCCACCAGCCTCCGGTGGAGCCCATTTCCACCGCGACCTTAGGCAAGTTGGCGGGTAAAACGGCTTCTTTGTATTCAGGGCTTTGCAAGTCAAAGGTGGTGGTGCTGGGCATGGAAACTACACGCACCGCAATTTTGTCGGCAGCGAGTAGTTCCTGCGCTTTCAGCGCCAAGGGTACTTCGGAGCCGGTGGCAATAATGACGGCTTGGGCTTTTTTCTTCAGGCCAATGCTTTCAGGCTCCGACAAAATGTAAGCACCGTTTTGAATTGCGGCGACTCCGCTGGCCTCTGGCGCTTGGGCTGATTCGGGCTTGGCACTGTAGCTGATATTCTGGCGCGACAACAGCAACGCCGTAGGTTTGGTGCTGTTTTGCAATGCAACGGTCCAGGCCACAGCAGTCTCAGTCGTGTCGCTGGGGCGCCAGACGTCCAAGTTTGGGATGAGGCGCAGAGATGCAGCGTGCTCAATTGACTGGTGCGTGGGGCCGTCTTCGCCCAAGCCAATGGAGTCATGCGTGAACACATGCACTACGCGAATCTTCATGAGTGCGGCCATGCGGATGGCATTACGGCTGTAGTCGCTAAACGTTAAAAACGTACCGCCGTAAGGAATAAAGCCGCCGTGCAGCGCCACGCCGTTCATGATGGCGGCCATGCCAAACTCGCGCACGCCGTAGTTGATATGCCTCCCGCCTATTAGTTTGCCACTGGCATCTGCGGTTTGCACCACTTCGCCTTGTGCGTCAAAGCGCAAATTAGGCGTACATTTGGTGTTAGTAAGGTTGGAGCCGGTCAGGTCGGCAGAGCCACCCAGCATTTCGGGCAGAGCCGCGGTGAATGCTTCGAGTGCCAGTTGCGATGCTTTGCGCGACGCTACCGTTTCGGCCTTGGTGTGGGCAGCATTGGCGGTATCGGCTGCCATTTGGGCAAATTTCTTTGGCAAGTCGCCCTTCACGCGGCGCAGCAGTTCTTTGGCCAAGTCAGGGTGCGCTGTTTTATAAGCGGCAAATTGCTCTTTCCATGCTTTCTCGGCGGCGCTGCCGCTGTCCTTTGCGCTCCAGTCGGCATAAACGGCTTTGGGCACTTCAAAAGGGGGGTGTGGCCAGCCAATGCTTTCGCGCGTGAGTTTGATTTCTTCTGCGCCCAGTGGTTCGCCGTGCGCTTTGGCGGTGTTGGCACGGTTGGGGCTGCCCTTGCCGATGTGAGTTTTGCAAATAATCAGGGTCGGTTTGTCGGTGGGCTTTTTGGCTTGCGCTATGGCGCTAGACACTGCGGCAGCATCGTGACCATCGACCGGGCCAATCACATTCCAGCCATAGGCTGCAAAACGTTGTGCCGTGTTGTCTATAAACCAGGGGGCTACTTGACCGTCAATCGAGATGCCGTTGTCGTCGTACAGGGCAATCAGCTTGCCCAGCTTCCATGCACCGGCCAGTGCAGCCGCTTCGTGGCTAATGCCTTCCATCAGGCATCCATCACCCAAAAACACATAAGTGTGATGGTCGATGATGGCATGGCCTTCGCGGTTAAATTCTTTAGCCAGCAGTTTTTCTGCCAGCGCCATGCCTACGGCATTGGTAATGCCTTGACCCAAGGGGCCGGTGGTGGTTTCAACGCCGGGGGTAATGCCGAATTCAGGATGGCCAGCGGTTTTGCTGTGCAACTGGCGAAAGTTTTTGAGCTCGGTAATCGGCAGCTTGTAGCCGGTTAAATGTAGTACGGCATAAATCAGCATCGAGCCGTGGCCATTAGAAAGTACAAAGCGGTCGCGGTTCAGCCACTCAGGGTTGGCGGGGTTGTGCTTGAGGTGCTCGCCCCATAGGGCAACAGCCATGTCTGCCATGCCCATGGGCGCACCGGGGTGGCCGGAATTGGCTTGCTGCACAGCGTCCATTGCCAATGCGCGAATGGCAGCTGCCATTTGCGATGTGTTTTTAGTGGTGGCCATGGTGGCGACTCCAGAAGGTTTGGGATGTTAGTAGAGGTAAACTTCGCATTTTAACGCTGCCAGCTATGCATTAGACTTACAGAAAAAGTTTCTATGTTGGACAGTGCAAGTTTTGCGTTTAATCAAGTATTTCTGGAATGCCCAGTCTAATATTTACAAATGTCATATTCATCACCATTACTTTTTTCCCCTTTTAAGCTGCACTCCCCTAAAGGAGACTTGGTACTGCCCAACCGCATTGTGGTCGCACCCATGTGCCAGTACATGGCCGACGATGGCGTCGCTACCGATTGGCACTTAGCGCACTGGACGAATTTGCTTAACAGTGGCGCTGCACTTTTTACTATCGAGGCCACGGCTGTGGTGCCCGAAGGCCGTATTACTCCGGGTTGTTTAGGCTTGTGGGATGATCGTACAGAATCCGCACTTGCCAAAACTCTGCAACGTGCGCGCGCATTGGCGCCGAAAACGGCGGTGTGCATTCAGTTAGCGCATGCCGGACGCAAGGCGTCGAGTGCTGTGCCTTGGCAGGGTGGCCACTTGTTAGGTGTTGACCAAGGTGGCTGGCAAACCGTGGGGCCCTCTGCAGTGCCACATCTGCCTACCGAGACACCCCCTTCAGCATTAAGCATAGAGCAAATAGCGCAGATCAAAGAGGCTTTTGTAGTGGCTGCCCAGCGTGCCGAGCGTGCTGGCGTTGATGCCATTGAACTGCACAGCGCCCATGGCTATTTGATGCATGAATTTTTGTCGCCTTTGGCAAATCAGCGCACTGACCAGTATGGTGGTAGTTTTGAAAACCGTATTCGCTTCGTGCTCGAAGTGTTTACGGCAGTACGTGCCGCCTACAGCGGCGTATTGGGTGTGCGTATATCAGCATCTGACTGGGTAGAGGGTGCTTGGGATGCTGACCAGAGTGCAGAACTGTCTAAACGTTTGAAAGCACTGGGTTGTAACTTTATACACGTGTCATCGGGTGGCGTATCACCCCTGCAAAAAATTGCCATTGGGCCGGGCTACCAGCTGCACTTTGCGCGGCAGATTCGGGCGGCCTCTGGCATGCCAACCACGGCAGTGGGCATGATTACCGAAGCACAACAGGCAGAAGATATTTTGCAGCATGGTGATGCCGACTTGGTAGCGCTGGCGCGTGCGTTTTTATACCAACCACGCTGGGGCTGGCATGCAGCTGCGGCGCTGGGTGGCACGGTTGCGGCGCACCCGGCTTACTGGCGCTGCCTGCCCACGGGTGCGCAAGGTGTATTTGCTGCAGCAGTGAGCGGCGGGCGCTAGCGCGTCAAGCGTATGCATGGACTACACCTAACTGCTGATCTGCAGCAATGCGGCTGTGAATCGCACTGGTTAACGGATGCGCAATTGTTGCTGGAACACGCATTGGTTGCTGTGCGTAATGCGGGTTTGCAGCCCGTAGCGCATTTGAGCCACACATTTCCTGCCAGTGCGGCTGGCGCGGGCGGTGTTACTGCCACTGTGTTGCTGGCGGAATCGCACTTGTGTATTCACACCTGGCCGGAACACCAAGCCGTAACGCTGGATGTATATGTGTGTAATTTTGGGGGCGACAACAGCCACAAGGCGCATGCTTTGATGGCGGCTTTGCTGGCGCTGTTTGCGCCCGTGCGGGTGGTGCGAAACGAGGTGGTGCGCGGTGGCGCGGGTTAAAGCAGCAGACTAATTGGCATAATGCTTTATCAATTTTGGAGATAAAGATGTTTACAAAAAGATCATGTGCTTTAGGAATAGTTTTGCTGAGTTTAAGTCCGCTTGGGCATGCTTTTTTTGATGCGCTTTTGAGCGATGGTGCGCGCTCCGAGGCGCTGCAAGATGCCATGGATAAAGTAAGCAAAACTTGCAATACAGCCAACCAGTTTGCAAAAGAATATGTTGCAATGGCACCTGAGAATCGCATTTTTGGCGAGGTGACTAACCCTGTGCTTTTTCGCTCGATGGAGTTGTCAGATACCATGCGTAGTCTGGAAATGTGCAGAGAGTCTATAGAAAATTCATTGCAAGAAAAAGTGACAAATGCGTCTGGCGACTCTGTGGCTGTGGTTGCTGACCCCGGTAAGGATGGCTTTGAATTCAATGGTTCGAAAACCAGTCTTTCAAGTGCTTACAAAACGGTTTGGGCGCTAGAGCGTGACGTGCTTGCACAGCCGCTAGAGTATTGCCTGACCAAACAAGGCAACATCACAGCTAAAGGTTTGGGTGCAAACTGGGAGCCGCTGGATTTGTTTATGGTGAACTGGAAGCCGCAGGAGTGTAGTGCAAGTGCACCACAGTGGAGTTTTGACGAAAGTACGCCAGACACGATCAGAAAACTAATAAAAGGCCAATGTCCGGATGCAGCGGTAAAAACAACCCCGTTTAAGATCGAAAATGTAAGACCGAATCTGCTCAAAAAAACTGCATTTGTGAGTTGCCAGAAACCCCGGCAGCGCACTGCTGGTGCAGAAGCCTACAAGCAAGCCAAAATTCCGCTTACAGAGAATTGCCCGCAGTGCCTGCAATGGGTTAAATAAGCAATGTTGAAGCCCAGGCTGTCGGCATTTATTTGGACTGGCGGCTTGATTTTGGGTGCTTTTGTAATTGCATTGGTGGGAGCATTGGCAGCTGAATTAAGCCAGAGTGTCATCTGGAAAATTGCCTCCCTTGTGTTAGGCCTTGGCTGGTGTGTTTGGGGTTTTACGCATGTGGCAAAAGCGCATTCGCGTCAATTACCGTGGGCTTGGTTGATCTATTTGCTATTGCCCTTGTTAATGGGCTTGCCGCTGCTTCCTTCAGTGTATGCGCGTGACTTATGGTCGCTTTACCATGAGAGCGATGCGCAATTGACTACCCTGGATGACCTTAAGCACGCAGAAAAGGTGCGTTGGGTAAAGTTTGCATCCCCCATTAAGGTAGATACCGAACGATATGCCGTTGTTCTGGGTGAGCGCGTAATGTCATATCCCCGTTTTGGACAAAGCAAACCTTTTTATCCCGAGGAGCAGGTTCATGCTTTGGCACAAAGCAAGGCGGAACCAGACTTTGAAGTGATGCTTAGTTCGCCTGTTTTCAGATATTCAGACGCATCTAACGCCCATGTAGCAAGCCGTATGTTTGAAGTTATTTCGATAGACGACTATCCACTAAAAGAACAAGCCGCCATTATGGTGTATGAGCAAAAATGGGGAGTTGGTGCATACCAGCCAGACAAAACCAGATTACTGCTTTTGCAGCCGATTGACGAAAATGGCCATACTACTTTGGTATGGCTTTTAATTAGTATGTACGCATTGGTTGCATGGATTGCAAGCGCTTATGTGTTGGGGCGGTCGCTGAAATGAGTGCTCTGCGAGCGCCGGTATTCACCGGGCGTAGTTCGCATCCAAACAGCAAACGCACGGTTAAAAGAATTGCCATCCTGAAAGCCCAATAAAAATGAAATCTCGTCCAGCGGCAATTGCGTTTGCAAAAGGTAGTGTTGTGCCAGTTGGCTTCGGGTCTGGTTGAGCACGGCTTTGAAACTGGACGATTCATTTTGCAGTTGTCTTTGCAGTGTCCTTGGGCTCAAGGCCAATCGGGATGCCACTTGTGTCATGCTGTTTTGCCCGCTGGGCAGCATTTCAAGCAATACACTGGCAACGCGTTCTGTCATGCGCGAGCTAGCATCCAGCTCCGATAAGCGCTGGTTCAAGCCCATTTTGAAAAAATTCCACATGCTGTGGTCTTCG
>CALPVM020000134.1 GCA_943327015.2 Akkermansia muciniphila | reverse complement strand
TGGTCCAGACTTGGATGAGCTCATCGGGCAGACAGTACAGGTCGGGTATGTCGTCGTAGTTGCGAACAATCTCGATGCCGTGCTTGGTTTGTGCCTGATAGATGGTAAGCACGGTTTCTATGCCTTCGGACAGATTTGCATCTATTTTTTCGGCACTTTGGTCAAAGCGTGAAAAAGATTTGAGTGCCAGCACAATTTTGGCTACCCGGTCTACGGCAAGGTTGATGTTCTTGGCGCTGCTAATAGCAATGGCTATGTTGCTGGCGGTTTCTAGAATGCGCTCGGTGTGCGCGTGTTGCAGCAGCGGCAAAAAGGTGTCTAGCTGGTTTTGGGCGTTCAGGTTAACGATTATCGCGGCCTTTTGCCGCGGCTGCTCTATGCCGGCAGCGTCAATTTTTTCGGTGGTGGCTTTGATAATGGAGCGTTCTTCACGGCTGCTAACCTGGGACTTTGGGGTATTGGCCTGCTGAATGAGCTGCAAAAACAAATGGGTGCTGGCGGCATCGAGTGATTGCAATAGCGGCGGCATTTGTGACAGTGCGTCGCTTAATGCCTCGCTAATGCTGGCGCCGCTAGACTTGATGGCGCCTATCGGCGTGTTGATTTCGTGCGTTACGCCGGCAATCAGCTCGCCTAGAGAGGCCATTTTTTCGTTTTGCTGAAGTTGAGTCTCAGCCAAGGCAGTCTGGGCTTGCAACGACTCATTCATGGCTTGCTGGGTTTGTGCCCGCGCCTGCGCCAGCAATGCCTCGCTTTGTGCCGTGTAGGCTTGGTCTTTGGCAATCAAGGTATCGTTCTGCGCTTTTAAGGCCATGGTTTGGGCGTAGGCCTTGTCTTTACGCGCCTGATTAAACCGGTCGGCCAGTGACAAGGCCAGCAACAGCATTTCGACCACTGAGCCAGCTTGCAGTCCATACAGACTAAAGAAATTCGTTGGCAGAATGTTCATGGCATGCATGGCAGCCGTTACGCTACCCAAGGTCAACACCAGATAAGCAACTACAAAGTAGTAAGCGGTGCGCTGTCGCCGCCATGCACAGAAGCACCCAATGGAGAACACCACCATGGCGTTAAGGGCAAGCAAAATGGCCGAGGGCATGGCAAACGCATGGATTTTTAGTAAGGAACCAGCCGAGATAATTAACATGCCCACGATCAACCAAAACAACAACTTATCGGCACGGGGTATGTTTACTTTGGTTGCCAGCATGGTGCGCATGAACACCATAAAACTGGCCTGCGATAAAGCCAGACCCACGTAGGGCGCTACTTCGGCCCACCAGGTTGCATCGGGCCACAAGAACTGTTTGGTAATGCCGTTCATGGAACCAATAGTGAGCGCCATGCAGGCAGAAAACACCACGTAGGCCAAATACATGCCATCACGCAGGGCAAAAAACAACAGCAAGTTAAATACCAGCATGGCAGTAACAATACCGAAATACCAGGCTTGTGCTACGTAGTCGTAAACCTCATGCTTTTGCACAGCATTGTCCGACCACAATGTAGCAGGCACAATGACTGAGGTTGAAGACTCTACCCGAACATAAACAGTATGAACCGTATTGGGAGCGAGGTCGAGCGGAAAAACAAAATTGCGACTCAAATGCGGGCGCGAACCAAATGGTCTGACCGCGCCGGTTTCAATCACAGAAAAATCGCCATCTTCCATGGCCTGATAGACATCGACCTTGGACAAACGGGGATAGGCTATTTGAAGGTGCGCTTGCACTGACTCCAGCGCAAGATTGGACAAGCGCAAACGCAACCAGTATGCAGTGGATGTATAGCCAAAGTTCAGAGCCTCACCCACGGCTTTGGGGTTGGCAAATTGCGCAGCGACCTCTGGCTTTTGCAAATCTTCAATGCTCAGGGCATGCGAAGCATCAGGCAATACTTCAAAATAAGGGGTTAGGGTTATGGGAGACTCGTAAAATACTCGCCGGACGTCGACCACGTGCTCCGTGGCACCAGCACCCGCACAAAGGCTGCAAAGCAGCAGCACCCAAACAGACCATTGCTGCCAACAAAAACGGTTTAAACTGCGACGTAGCATAGATCAATGTGCTGGCAAATAAGGCAAATAAACCGTAAAAGAGGTACCTACACCGACTTCGGATTGGAGTTCTATACGTCCCTGATGTTTTTCCACAATGCGTCTTACGATATCTAGTCCCAACCCGCTACCTACACCGACGGGTTTGGTGGTAAAAAATGGCTCGAAAATTCTACCTCGAATTTCATCTGGAATGCCCGGCCCTGTGTCTGCGACAGAAATAACGGCAAACTGACCCTCTTGGCGTAGGGCTATGGTGAGTTTGCCCTGGTATCCGGCAAATATACCTGTGTCGCAATAGGCCTCTGGCTGTGCGTTTTTTTCTTCGTTAGGCTGCATGGCTATGGCCTGTATTGCATTGTGTATGAGGTTGGTCCACACTTGGTTGATTTCGTCGGGTACACAACGCAACGGAGGTAGGTAGTCGTACTCGCGCACGAGCTCGGTACCCTGCCGGATTTGGCTGTGGTAAATGGTAAGCACTGTCTCCAGACTGTCCACCAAATCGACATCCAGCATTTCGCCAGATGCATCGGTATGTGAAAACGACTTGAGGGCGAATACAATTTTCGACACCTTTTCGACTGCGGAGTTGATATTGGCCGCATTGTTGGTGATGATGCTAATGCCGTGTGCAGTGTCCAGAATTCGATCGGATTCCGGGTGCTGCAGCAGAGCCATGTAATCGTCCGTCAGGGTGCGGAATCCCATTTGCACCATGATGCTGGCTTTGTGGCGCGGGTTATCAATGCCTATTTCGTCCATTTGCCGCGATAACTCTTTGATGAGTGTCCGCTCCTGCCGGGTGCTGAGCGCCTGCGATGCGCCGTGGTGCTGTGCCAGCATTTGAATCAGCAAATCAGTATGTGCTTCATCTAGCGTTCTGAACAGGGCCGGCATAGCCAACACGGTGTCCCCCAGGGTGTCACTGATAATTTTGCCGCTGGACTTAACTGCACCAATTGGAGTATTGATTTCGTGGGCCACATTGGCCACTATCTGACCCAGAGTGGCCATTTTTTCAGATTGAATCATCTGGTTTTGTGCTGCGCGCAAATTTTCTAAGGCTTGCGTAGCCTGCTGCTGGGATGCTACAGCCACCTCGCGCGATTGCTTGGCCTCATCGAAGGCTTTTTGCAGCTCCTGGGTGCGTTGCTCGACACGGGCCTCCAACTCGCGCTCCGAAGATTTGAGGCTACTGACCAACCGATGCTGTGAATCAAGTGCGGCTTGCTGAGCCTGCGATTTTTCGCGCCGCATTTCATTAAACCGATCGGCCAACGCAAAGGCCATGAGAATCATCTCTAACGCGGATCCTATTTGCAGGCCGTTATCTGTAAGGGCATTACTGTCGAGAATTTTGTAGGCCTTCAGGATCATCATGAAGGTTCCAATGACCAGCATTCCGAATGCCGCCAAGAAGAAGTATGCACTACGCTGCTTTTTTACGGCACGAAACAAGGCCAAAGCAAAAATCATCAGCGAGGTAAAACCGTACAGCACTGGCGCAGGCTGGATAAAGATTTCGTAGGACACTACAAATCCGATAGGCAGCAGGCTGAAAAAAACCATTTGAAACACAATGAAACGATCCATCAATGGCACTACCTTGGCCGTATTCAAAATATGGCGTACAAACATCAACAAAGTGACCATGCAGCCGGAGAACCCAACATAGCTCGCTATGTTTGACCATTTTGATGCGTTTGACCAGACAAATTCATGGCCCAAGCCATTAATGGCCGCCAATGTAAGCACCATGCTACTGGCGAAAAAAACATACTTTAGGTATATGGAATCGCGCAGCGCAACAAACAGCAACACATTAAAGCAGATCATGCCCAATGCCAAGCCAAAGTACAGGGCCTGAACCAAGTAATCATTACGCTCATACGCATGAAAAGCCTCCGGCAGCCACAACTTGGCGGGCACAACCAAAGGATTGGTAGACTGAAAACGCAGATAAATAATGCGCTCGGTCTGGGGTGACAACTGCAGGTTAAATACAAAAAAGCGGTTGACATAACTGCGTGTGGCAAAGGCCTCTGCCGCCCCGGTAACTTGCAATTGCTGATCTGCGGCAGCGCCAGCATCGTATAAATGGATGCTGGTAAGCCGGGCATTGCGAATTTCGAGCAAACGCTCCAGTGGCAGATTGCTGCTATTGCGAAGATGCAAACGCATCCAGATTGCGGATTGCGTAAAGCCGTAATTTAACTCGGAGTTGGTGGCTGCAACCGGTGCAAAGCGTGCTGCTATTGCTGGAGTTTGCACATCCGCAAGGGTCAAGGATCGACTGGGGTCTTCTAGAACCTCAAAATGGTGGGTGAGCGACACCGGCTGTGACACTATGCCTGCAACATCCAGGGCACGTGCATGGTCTACCGCCTGGGCATGCGAGTGCAAACACAATAGCAAGAAGTAGATGCAGCAGCGCAACCATTGCGGCAGGACATTTCGCAAAATCAAGATGCTCCGATATTATTAGGACAAATATTATTCCGTATTGTGCATCGAAAAATAGTGCGTGGCAGCAGCCACTGTCTTTAAATGATTATTTTGAATACGGCAAATAAACAGTAAACGTAGTGCCCACGCCAACTTCGGTTTGAAGTTCAATCCTACCCTGGTGTTTGTCAATAATTTTGCGAACAATATCCAACCCCAAACCACTACCAACACCTACGGGTTTGGTGGTAAAAAATGGCTCAAAAATTTTGGCGCGAATGTGCTCCGGTATGCCG
Source organism: Akkermansia muciniphila (assembly GCA_943327015.2). Classification (GTDB taxonomy): domain Bacteria; phylum Pseudomonadota; class Gammaproteobacteria; order Burkholderiales; family Burkholderiaceae_C; genus Allorhodoferax. The sequence goes on along the minus strand of CALPVM020000134.1, from coordinate 1,951 downwards.
GGACCATTGTCACGTATCGACACCACAGCGCAACCTTCTTGCTCCCGCATACCTACGGTCAAGGTGCCGAGGTATGCTTGGTAAACGCCTTGGTCGTTATAGGCTTCTTGCAGTGCAGGCTCTCGTTCTACCGGTTGCAGCAGCATGGCCTGTATGGCGTTGTGGATCAGGTTTGTCCAGACTTGATTGAGCTGATCGGGAAAACATAGTAAAGGCGCAACCGGTTCATACGAGCGCACGAGTTCGATACCTTGCTTGATTTGCCCATGGTAAATAGTGAGCACGGTTTCCATACCGTCAAATAGGTTTGCCTCGACCTTTTCTTCAGACTGATCGGTATGCGAAAAAGATTTTAGGGCAAATACAATTTTTGATACTTTTTCAACCGCAGCATTGATATTGGCTGTGTTGTTCAAAATGTCGGCAATACCGTGTGCAGTTGCTAATATTCGATCGGACTCTGCGTGGAGCACTAATGGAAAATATTCTGCCTCCAGATTTTTGGCTCCCATTTGCACCAAAAGACTGGCTTTTTTGCGTGCATTGTCTGCGCCGGCCTCTTCTAAAATCGCCATTAAGGCTCGCACTTGGGTACGTTCTTCTCGCGTGCTGATGATGGGATTGGCTGCGCTGTACTGGTGCAAGAATTTTTTAAATAAATCGATGGTTGGGGTTTCCAGACGCTGGAATAAATCGGGCATGCCCTCGAGCGTTTCATGCAAAGCATCGCTGATGTTTTTGCCACTGGCTTTGACCGCACCAATGGGGGTGTTTATTTCATGCGCCACATTGGCCACCACTTGGCCTAACGATGCCATTTTTTCGGATTGAATCAGCTGTGACTGGGCATTACGCAACTCCTCTAATGCTACGGTAGCATCTTGACGTGCAGATTCCGCTTTTAAGCGCAGCTCGCTTGAGTGTTCGAGAGCAATGTTTAAATCGTTAGTGCGTTGTTTGACCCTTGTTTCGAGCTCTATCTCAGACGACTTAAGGCTGCTCACCAATTGTTGCTCTACCTCTAGCCGCGCTTGTTGGGCGACTTCCTTGTCGCGGCGCATTTGGTTAAACCGATCAGCCAGGGCAAACGCCAGCAAAATCATCTCGAGTGCCGAACCCCATTGCATTCCATTGACCGTAAATGCGGTTAAAGGGATGAGGTTTAAACCTCGTAAAATCGAGGTCAAAATGCCTGCAATCAAAAATCCGAACGCTCCTAAAAACAAATAGGCACTGCGTTGTCGCAAGCGAGCGCATTGCACAGCCGTACCCAATACAACCATTGCAGAAATACCGAACACAACAATAGCCGGCTTGACAATGGCCTGGGGCATTGCTAAAAACGCCACGGATAACATGGCCATGAGCCCTGCAAAAAGCCAAAGCGTCCGGTCTAATTGGGGCACCACTTTGGCCGTGTTAAGCATTTTTCGCATAAAAAGTATGGCTGTAAAAATGCAGTAACAAAAGCCGATGTAGGTGGCAACGTCTGACCATCGACCGGAGTCCGGCCACAGGTACTCTTTGGCTAATCCGTTAAACGAAGCCAAACTGACGGCAACGCATGCAATTAGCATGACGTAGAGCCAATAAATGGAGTCTTTAAGTGCAACTAGCAGCAATAGGTTAAACAAAATCATTGCAATGCACATGCCAAAGTAGAGAGATTGCAGTTGATAGTCTGTTCGCTCATAAGCACTGTAGGCTTCAGGCAGCCACAACTTTGCAGGTATTGCCAGTGGCGCACTGGACTGCACTTTAAAGTAGTACACCTGCGTTGATTGTGCGGCAATTTGCACTGGAAATACGAAAAACCGATTCGGATGCATCCGCGTACCAAACGGCTCCAACATGCCCGTTACTAGTGTGTTGTAGGTTCCGTCTTGCGCTAAGTGGGGACTATAAAACTCAACTCTGCTTAGCCTCGCATTGCTGATTTCTACAATCCGCT
>CALPVM020000133.1 GCA_943327015.2 Akkermansia muciniphila | reverse complement strand
CCACCCAGCAGCTGACTGATATTTGGATGCGCTGCTTTGAATGAGTTGTGGTCAGACCACTACTAAAAAACAAACCAAGCATGTCGTAGCAAGGGTCACGGCGTGCCTGTTGCAGCGAAGTAAAGAAGGAGGCCGTAGGCCGGATGACATGAGCGGAAGCAGGCACGCCGTGACCCTTGCGGGCACAGAGCTAACTGAATTTAGATCCATTGTCTCGCATGAGTGACAGTAGCAAAACTGTTAAAACAAGATTAAAAAATGTACTAAGTAATTGTTTTTATGAGTTATTTTTCAAAATTGGCAGTATAAAAAAATAACAGCTATGTCAAGTAGCTGTGACAAAACCTGTCACATGGCGCGGTAACAAGGCTCTGCAAAAAGGGTTTGAAGCAATTTAAAAAATAAAAAACTATAAAAATCAATAGCTTAAATTGTTTTTTCATGACTTGGCATCAAGCTTGCCAATACAGCTACGGCTTGACGTCTATGTATGCCAAGTTTTGTAAATATCAACCTTGTACTTTCAAAGGAATCATCATGAAAAAGACAGTATTGGCTTCTACTATTGCATTGGCATTCGGATTGTGCGGCGGCGTCATGGCGCAACCGCACCATCACCAATCTGCTGGCACTGACGTGCACGTGCATTCCGACAATGGAGCTACTGCCAATGACGAATCTATGGCGGCTAATGACTCTATGAATGATAGCAGCCGCAATCAGAATAATTCTGATGGCGATGCAAAGGCCCGTGGCACTGGAACCGTAGCAGCCAATAACGGCGCTACAGCGTCATCTGTACTGCGTGATTCATTTAACACCAGCGATGCTTTTAACACCAACAAAGTGATGGCAATGAGCAAGCTCGATGGCTCTGTCAGCCACAACAAGGTTGAGAACATTGGCAACGTAGCCACTAACAAAGGTTCTGCTGATGGCGGTACTGGTAAAGGTGGTACTGGTACAGGTGGTCTAGCCCGTAGCAACGGCGGAGACAGCGGCCGCGCCGTGGGTGGTGAGGGCGGAGCAAATGAGGTTGACGATATGGCAAGCGGTGACGATTTCGAAGGACGTCGTAACCGTTCAGGTTCCAACACTGCACGTCAAACCGGCGGTGCTGGTGGTGATGCCAACAGTGGCCGTGGTGGCGATGCAACTGCTGATGCCGGCAACGGTCGTGGCACAGGCGGTACCGGCGGCAGTGCCGGAACCATTCGTGTAACAACTGGTACTTTTGACATGTCTAACACCATGACACGTGTGGGTCAGTCGGCTGCCGGCATTATGTTGGCATCGCAAAACACTGGCATGAGTGCATTGGTGCAGCAGAACGTAACTGTTCAGGCTAATACACGCTAAGACGGCGTGGGTTACCTTCACGCAAAAAAACGTGTGGAGGTAACCCTTGAGTTAGCTGCTTGCAGGCACAGTTAAAGATATTCACCAAGCCAGGAGAGTAAGATGAAAGCAAAAATTTGGATTATTAAGCCTATGGTGCTGGCGGTGGCATTTGCATCGCAAGTTGCAATGGCGTTGGATGCCGCACCCGCAACGGCTTTTGATCTGGCAACCCCTGTGCAGTCCAGTAGCCTGGAGTCTTCCAGAGGTGGTTTTGATTATGTGCACAACGATACACAACTTAGCGGCACTGTGGCCAACAACGTTGCAAGCAATATCCGAACCGGTGCCAACACTATATCGGAGGGAGCATTTTCCAACGCGAGCGGTTTTCCTGTGGTGATTCAGAATTCGGGCTCCAATGTCCTGATTCAGAATGCGACCGTTGTCAACGTTCAGTTTCAGTAAATCATGCACAGAACTGTTGTTGCAATTTGCTTGGCTATGGGGCTAATCCACGGTGGAGCAATTGCCGGTACGCTGGAATTGGCAGGCATGGGCGTTGGGGCGTATGCCTTACCCGTGACAAGCATAAAGGAGGCGCGCTTTAAAGCCACTCTGCGGCAGCAATATGACTTTAGTTGTGGCTCTGCTGCACTGGCTACATTGCTGTCGCACCACTACGGAAAAACTGTTTCCGAGCAGGTGGTGTTTGAAGCCATGTTTGATGCAGGCAACCAGGTAAAAATTCGCAAGGAGGGGTTCTCTTTGTTGGATATGAAAAATTATTTAAAAAATAAGGGCTATGAAGCAGATGGTTTTGAGCTCCCGCTTCCGTCTTTAGTGGAGGCCGGATTGCCCGCGATAGTGTTGGTTTCTGACAAGGGATACCAGCATTTTGTAGTAGTTAAAGGTCTGAAAGATGGGCGTATCTTATTGGGCGACCCCTCTGGTGGCGCACGCGCCATGTCAATCGCGTCATTTGAATCGATTTGGAGCAACAAGGTTTTGTTTGTCATTCACAACCAGCGCCAGCACGCCAGATTCAATCTGCCCGCAGATTGGCAACTCACGCCCAAAGCGCCCTTAAAACAAGGGTTCGGTCTGGATGGTCTTGGATTTATGGCGTTGGACAAGTTTAGTCCTGGAGATTTTTAAGGAGTCAATAACTATGCGTCATCTAGTATGTCAATATTCGGCTGCTTGTCTGATGGTGTTGGTATCCAGTCAGAGCATTGCCTTAAACGTAGTTTCTATGCCTGATACGGCATTGGCGCAAGATTGGGTAGCGCTGGATGATCCTTTGCTTGATACCCTTCGTGGAGGATTTGATATGGGCAATGGCTTACGCGTGTCGTTTGGTGTCATGCGGTCTATTGCCATCAACGGCGAGCAGGTAAGCCGCACCAGTTTTCATGTTTCAGATCTGAAATCCATTACACCGGATCAGGCACGCTCAGCCAGCAATGCCATAGGGCAGGTAAGTCTAGTGCAGCCGGAGATGTCTGGTGCATCCATTGTGCAAAACAGCCTGAATAATCAACATATCAGTTCCCTGACAGAAATAAACACAACTGTTAACAGCATGGGTTTGATTAAAACCATGAACGCTTCCTCCACGTTGCAGGATGCATTGTTGGGGAGCGTTGGCGTGCGATAGTAGTTTAATGGGTGCTGAAACTTACGCTTTTGCATCAAAGCGCATAATGGCATTGGCCATAGCGTGCAGGGGGAGTACATCATCCACCGCTTTGAGTTTGATGGCTTCCATGGGCATACCAAACACCACGCAAGTGGCTTCGTCTTGGGCTATGGTGCGGGCACCGCGGTCATGTAGCAGTTTCATGCCGCGAGCCCCGTCGTCACCCATTCCAGTAAGAATCAATGCCAAGGCGTCACTGCCTGCAACATCTGCCGTAGACCGAAACAAAACATCGACCGAGGGCTTATGCCGGTTAACCGGCGGACCATCAAAAACTTTTACATAGTATTGCCCGGCGGCTTTGCGCAGCTCCATGTGCCGCCCACCCGGGGCGATTAGTACCACGCCACGCTCAAGTCGGTCTCCATCTTTGGCTTCTTTCACAGTCATCTGGCACATGCCGTTGAGCCGGTCTGCATACATGGCGGTAAATCTTTCCGGCATATGCTGTGTAATAGCAATGCCGGGGGCATCGGCTGGCAGTGCCGCTAGCACTTGTTCTAGGGCTTGGGTTCCGCCCGTAGAGCTGCCAATAACAACCGGTTTATTCACCGCAAATGTATGCACAGGATTATTAGACGCGTTCGTGGCGGGGCGAGGCATCTTGGCAGGCTCATGGCCAGTGGGTATACGTGGCTGCACCGAATGGCGTAATTTGGGTTTAGAACGCGCAGCGGCTTTGAGTGTCTGCACCATCTCGTGGCGAGACTCTTCCATGAATTGTTTTAAACCCAAAGCAGGCTTGCCAATAATTGAAACTGCACCAGCAGACAACGCATCTAATGCAACCTTGCTGCCATTGCCGGTTAAGGTAGAGCAGATGACTGTAGGAATGGGGTCTTCCGCCATAATTTGACGTAAAAAAGTCAGGCCATCCATGCCTGGCATTTCTATATCAAGCAAGATGACATCAGGCCTGTTCTTCTTCATGGCGGGTGCAGCTACCAAAGGGTTAGAGGCTGTGCCAATCAATACAAGATCCGGGTTATCAGACAGCAAGTGCATCATGGCTTGTCTAACTACAGCAGAATCATCAATAACAAAAACTTTAATGGGTGCCATGCCTAATAAGGTTCAAAAAGATGTAACCGATACGGTTTGAATGTGTTTGCAGGGGTTGGATGGGCCAATGTCCCATGCCAACTTACGGTAATAATTTTCTCCGGTTTCTGAGTCGAAAACTGGAATATTTTTGTGGTTTAGATAATTAAATGCCCAACGTACATTTTGAGTGCCAATATCAACCAGATTTCCATTGGAAGGAAACATATTGCCACCACCCAATACATAGGCGCGGCACAAGCGGGCATTAAACCCCGCATTGCGCAAAAGTAGGTCCATGGTAGCCATGGCGACGTTAGCATAACTAGCGTCCTTAGACCTGGCCTTAGGTGGTCGAGATGAGTGCACAAAATGGCACATAGCCGCAACCCTAAAACAGGGCGATACCAAAATCACAGAAACACAGGAGCCGAGTAAAGTTTCGAATCTGTCACCTGAAAAGCCAACGGCTACATCACCCGGGTGAAGAAAATGCACCGAGGGTATATCGTTAAAAAACATTACAGGGGTTTGCGGAACGCACCCGTAATAAGAGGGGTCAGTTTTTCCATGCCTTGAATCCGGCCTTCTGCTGTGCCAACAAAGAATAGTCCGCCAGGCTTGAGACAGTCCAACACGTTACTAATGACTGACTTACGGGTTTCGGTGTCAAAATAAATCAAAACGTTACGCAAGAAAATAATATCAAACAAGCCCAAGTTTGGAAATGGGCGACACAGGTTAAGCTGACCAAATTTAACGCGGTCACGCAACTTGCGCTGTAACATTACCTGACCCTCAGCCGGTCCTTCGCCACGCAGGCAGTAGTTGCGCATGCGCTCTGGTGACACGTGTCTAAACCGGTCAGTCGGAAAAACAGCTTCTTTGGCACTTATCAGAACGCGGTGGCTAATGTCGGTGCCTAAAATAGTCCAACCTGAATGGCATTGTCCTTTTTTTTGCAAATCCGACAGCAAAATAGCAATGCTGTAAGCCTCATCGCCAAACGAGGAGGCTGCACTCCATACAGCTAATGGCTCACGGGATCGCTGCGTAATGATGTCACGTTCCAGCAGCTCATAATGCTGCGGCTCACGAAAAAAGTAGGTTTCATTGGTAGTAAGTAAATCAACCGCCATCTGAAACTCAGCAGCACCTGACTCACTTTCAATCAGATCAACATAGTCTTCGTACTTGCTTAGACCCAAACGTTGTAGCCGAGCCCCTAGGCGCGAGGTCACCAGTGAGCGTTTAGCATCGGAAAGAACCAAGCCAATGGACTCGTACATGATGGCGCTAATGCGCTTAAAGGTTCGCTCACTCAGTGTGGGTACGGTCATAGACTTTTAGCTTGCTTCGTTAGATTCATGAGGAACTTGATGGCCAGAAAGGTTGGCCATTTCTTGCATGTTAAGTGCTTTGTGCGGCTCTAAAATAATGACAAAATTTTCGCCTACCTTGCCCATACCCTGAATAAATTCTCGTCGTACCGTACCGCCAAATTGAGGCGGTGCTTCGATTTGGTCGGCAGCAATATCGATGACTGCGCTTACAGCATCTACCATTAAGCCAAGCTCTACGCGGTCTCCATTCGGATGAGAGTCAAATATGACGATGCATGTTTTTTTGCCCACTTTAGCAGGTTGTTTTCCAAAGCGGGCTTGCAGGTCAATCACAGGTACCGCAGCACCGCGCAGATTAATAACGCCACGCACAAAGTCTGGCATAAGCGGAATTTCTGTCATGGGGGTGTACTGAATAATTTCGCGTACAGCATTAATGTCAATCGCAAAAGTGCCGTTATCCAGCAAAAATGTAAGGTACTGCGCTGAACCTTCAGTGCTCAATGAGCGGGCGGGCGTTGTGGGCAAGTTCATCTGCATTAATTAGTAGGGCTTGAAGTTGCTTTCCAACCCGCGTGATGCCGAGTTGTATGAGCGCGCTGGTGCAGTTTGGTTAGGCCGTTTAGCGCGCGTATTGTGCTCTGGTTCAGACCAAGACTTGCGGGAGTGGTTGCCCATATGATTGTCTGTACCCAAACTAAAGTAACCAATTGACTGTTGCAGTTGCTCCGCTTGGCCGGATAACTCTTCAGAGGTTGCGGCCAGCTCTTCGGAGGCGGAAGCATTTTGCTGGGTAACTTTGTTAAGCTGCGACATGGCATTGCCAATTTGGCTCACAGCTGAGCTCTGCTCTTGCGAAGCAGCGGCAATTTCTTGTACCAATTCAGAGGTGCTTTTGATGGACGGAACAATGTCATCCAACAATCGGCCTGCACGCTCAGCGGTAGACACGCTTTCAGCCGCTAAATCACCAATTTCCTTAGCAGCCTCTTGACTGCGCTCAGCCAATTTACGTACCTCAGCCGCCACCACAGCAAAGCCTTTACCGTGTTCGCCGGCGCGGGCGGCTTCAATCGCCGCATTGAGCGCCAACAGGTTGGTTTGGTAGGCAATGTCGTCCACAATGCCAATTTTGGAGGCAATTTGCTTCATGGCTTTAACCGTGCTGGTAACCGCACTGCCGCCTTCGCTGGCTTCGCGCGCTGCTTTAATAGCTTTACCATCGGTAATTTTGGCGTTGTCGCTGTTTTGTGAAATGGAAGCGGCCATTTGGTCAATGGATACAGTGGTTTCTTCAACAGAAGCCGCCTGTTCGCTGGCCGCTTGAGATAGCGACTGTGCAGTAGCGCTGACTTGGCTTGATG
>CALPVM020000132.1 GCA_943327015.2 Akkermansia muciniphila | reverse complement strand
GGTAAGCCCGTGACAAAACCCAGAGGGTCAGCGTGCGCAGCTCTAACCATATTGTCGTCATCAAAACTCAGGTAACCGAACCCGGCAGGTTCACCGATGCTGCGGGCTAAGGTGGTTTTTCCACACTGGCGTGGACCTTGTAGAAGTACTACTGGAGTGTCGGCCAAACTCTCTAAAAGCCGATCTTGCACTAACCGGGCGTAAACAGAATTAGGGGGTATTGGTGAATCTAATGGCATCGGCTGATTGTAACTTTATACCTCGGCTAATTGAAACCTTTTGATCCGGCTAATTGAAACCTTTGTTAGTTTCGCACCGCACTTTTAGGCCGAAACGCCTTGCAAACTTCAGGGTGTGTTTCAATGTAAGGGCCGCCAATCAGGTCAATGCAGTAAGGTACTGCGGCAAAAATTCCGGGCACTACCGATTGCCCTTTTTCATCTTTCAAGCCTTCCAGCGTTTCCTGAATGGCGCGGGGCTGACCCGGCAGGTTGATGATTAGGCTTTGGTCGCGGATTACCGCCACTTGGCGTGAGAGTATGGCGGTAGGTACAAATGCTAGGCTGATGCGGCGCATTTGCTCGCCAAAACCGGGCATCTCTTTGTGGGCTATTGCCAAGGTTGCCTCGGGGGTAACGTCGCGCTTGGCAGGGCCGGTGCCGCCAGTGGTCAAAATCAGGCTGCAGCCGGCATCAACAAGCTCAATAAGCGTGGCGCTAATGGTGGCTTGCTCATCGGCAATGAGGCGGGGCATAAAGTGTATCGGGTTGCAAATGGCGCGCCCCAGCCAGTCTTTAAGCGCGGGCAGGCCTTTGTCTTCGTATACACCGCTGCTGGCACGGTCGCTTATCGACACAATGCCAATGGTTACCGTATCTATTGTGTTCATGATTCAATGTTATGCAGATAAGTGGTTAGCGTGCTCAAGGCTAATAAATGCACGCTAATCGAACATACCTGAATCATTAATTGCTTGGTGCTATGTAGAATTTTTCCAGATTCATACTGTCCAAAATTTTATAATCATCCACTGTTGATTTTATAAGCCGGTCAAACGGAATTTTGGCCAATCGCTCGTTCCATGCAGGATCTGCCGATATTGCAAGCCAAGCATTCTGAACTTTTAGTCGTACTGACTCTGGAACTCTCTTATTTACCACGAATGGATGCGAGACCGTTTCACGGGTACGGTAGAGCACTCGTAAGCGGGCTTTGTCCTCTGCATTTAATAGGCCTAATGTAGCCTCAATACCACCCGTAGCTGCAGTTTGACGGTTGAGTGTACTTTGATAAGCCGCAGTATGTGAAGCCGCGTATTTGGGCGTAAAACTAATTCGATGGACTGCATCCAAATCAGCGCGAACCAGCAACGAAGCGCCTAATGCATTAGGCGCTGGAAAAGCTATAACCTGACCCGCCAAATCAGAGACCTTTTTAAAAGGGCTATCTTTGTGAACCACCAAAACGCCACTGAGTGGAAGACTGTCACGAACTAAAGGAACATAACCCTGTTTTTTAAATGCAATGAGAGCTTGGTATGGGTTGGCATAGGCAAAATCAAAGCTGGCGTTCTCAAGGTCAATCTCAAAAGATCTGATGGTGCGACTAGGTAACAAGTTTAGTTTGATGCCCGCACGTCTACCCACTTCTTCCAAAACTGGAGCCCAGATTTGTGATATTTGCTCAGATGTAAATTGTGGAACAACTCCAACACTATAGCCTTCATCGGCCGATTTTCCTGTTTGGGCAATCGACAAATGACACCACAACGCGACAAGAATTGTGAATATGAATCGCATAGTAAAACCAATCATAAAGAAATCCTATGACGCATTTTTGACCTATATTTACTGTTGGTAACTTTTGGTGAAATAAGACATTAAAACACCAAAATATTGTAAATCATTAGTCAAGTTGTGGCGTTATCACTTTGGGCTTGATCTTGAAGCTGCTCACGCACCATCTGAAAAATCTCGCGGTAGGCGCGCCCGTGGCGCGGAGCCTGACCCGGTTTTTCGGGTTTTGCATCTTTGCGCGCTTGCCGAATCAGTGCACGAAGTTGCTGGCTGTCGGTGCCGGGGCTTAGATTCATCCATTGGCCTGCGGCATCATCGTCAGAAATCAGGCGGTCGCGCCATTGCTCGGCCTGGTGCAGTAGCTGCGTTTCTTGTGCAGATGGGGTATGCTGCTCTACCAGCGCGGTGCGTATATCGTCCAAGCGCGATGGTTCTAGCTGGCGCATCAGTTTCCCAATGAACTGCATCTGGCGCCGCCGTCCTTCAAAGTTGGTGATACGTTTGACCTCGGTCACTGCATCAATCAGCTTATCGGGTAGCTCTAGCTTGGTCATGACATCCTGCCGCAAGGTGAGCAAATCTTCGCCCAATTTTTGCAGTTCGGTGCTCTCTCGTTTGAGATCGGTGCGGGTGGGCTCGTCAGTGCCCTTGAGTTCGCGTTTATATTCGAGGTCCAGCGCACTGCCCTCGGCAACGAATTGGCCTTTGACGTAGTAGCCTTTTTTGAGTTTACGTGACATAGACAGGTATCATAGCCTCAGCCATGAAGAAACTAATTAAATCTCCCACAGCTATTAATAGCAATTCGTCCGCAAATAGCGGTTTTGCCTACACTCGGGCGTTTTTTGAGTCGCTTGTCGATACGGCTTTGAAGGCGGCAAGCCAAGCCGGAGCGACCAATGCGGGCGTCCAAGTCTCTGAAGGCTGCGGTCTCAGTGTATCCGTGCGTAACGGTGAGCTTGAAAATGTCGAGCGTAATCGCGACAAATCTCTCGGGGTCACGGTGTTTGTGGGCCAACGCCGCGGGAGCGCCAGCACGTCAGACTTTTCTGAAGCTGCGATTGTGCAAACCGCACGCGCAGCGTATGACATTGCCCGATTTACCGCAGAAGACCCATTTGCCAGCTTGCCGCACCCGGATGATATTGTGCCGGTCGCAGACCGTGAGCGCGATCTGGATTTGTTTCACCCATGGGCCGTCAGTAGTGAGCAGGCAGCAGCGCTGGCAATCGAGTGCGAAGCCGCAGCTTTGGCCGTGGACAAACGTATTACCAACAGTGAAGGGGCTTCGGTATCTGCACAACAATCGCATTTTTTTAGCGCACATACCCATGGGTTCAGGGGCGGTTATGCAACGTCGCGCCATTCGATGTCGGTTTCGCCGATTGCGGGCAAGGGCGACAATATGCAGCGCGATGCTTGGTACAGCTCCAAAATTGCTGCCAGTGAACTGGCCTCACCACAAGCCATTGGCCGTTATGCGGCAGAGCGGGCGCTAAGCCGCCTGAACGCACGCAAAATACCCACTGTGGAGTGCCCGGTGTTGTTTGAGTCGCCGCTGGCTGCAGGGCTGTTAGGGGCGTTTGTGCAGGCAGTAAGCGGCGGCGCTTTGTACCGCAAAAGCACCTTTTTGCTCGATTCTTTGGGTAAGCAGGTGCTGCCTGAACACATTGACATTTTGGAAGACCCGTTTGTGCTGCGCGGCAAAGGCAGTTCGCCGTTTGATGGCGAAGGTGTGCGGGTGCAACCACGCCAAGTGGTGGAGGCCGGGCGGGTACAGGGGTATTTTTTAAGCAGTTATTCTGCACGTAAGCTCGGCATGAAAACCACGGGTAACTCGGGCGGCTCGCACAACCTGGTGCTGACATCACGCCAGACCCAGGCCGGTGACACGCTCGATGCCATGCTGCAAAAACTCGGCACAGGTTTGTTTGTAACCGAGCTCATGGGGCAGGGCGTTAACTATGTTACCGGTGACTACTCTCGCGGAGCCAGTGGCTTTTGGGTGGAAAACGGCGTTATAGCCTACCCGGTACACGAAATCACGATTGCCGGCAACATGAAGACCATGCTCGAAGGTATTACTGCTGTAGGCGCGGATACCTACAACTACGGTGCCAAAACCGTGGGTTCGATTTTGATTAACCGTATGAAGGTGGCGGGGAGTTAGCCGCCCGACAACGCCGCCTTCACTGCCGCCGACACCTGCGCCATTTCGGCTTTACCAGCCAGGCGGGTTTTTACTGCGCCCATTACTTTACCCATGTCGCCGGGGCCTTTGGCACCTAGCTCGGCCACAATGGCTTGCACGGCAGCAGTTACTTCTTCAGCGCTCATGCGTTGGGGCAGGTAGGCTTGTAGCACCGTCATCTCGGCTTGTTCTTTGTCGGCTAAATCTTGGCGATTGGCTTGCACATAAGCAGCAATGGAGTCTTTGCGTTGCTTAATGAGTTTGTCTACCAACGCCACCACCATGGCGTCGTCCAGTACTACGCGCTCGTCTACCTCTTTTTGTTTGCAAGCAGCAAGTAACAGGCGGATGGTGCCAAGGCGCTCAGAGTCTTTGGCGCGCATGGCGGTTTTCATGTCTTCGGTGATTTGTTCTTTGAGGGTCATGGTTTTGATTCCTTAGGGTGGTTGTAAAGTAAAAAAGCCCGCCAGAGCGTCCCCGGGCGAGCTTTTGCGATGCTTTGCGGTTGCAGCACTTGCGGCAACCCAAGCAAAATTAGTACAGCTTTTTAGGCAGTTGCATGCTGCGGATACGCTTGTAGTTGCGTTTTACGGCAGCTGCTTTTTTACGCTTGCGCTCAGCGGTGGGTTTTTCGTAAAACTCACGGGCACGCAGGTCGGTGAGCAAGCCCAGTTTTTCAATGGTGCGCTTGAAGCGGCGCAGGGCTACGTCGAAAGGTTCGTTTTCTTTAACACGGATGGTTGTCATTACGTTAAGTTATCCAAAATGTGCTAACTATGGGTGCAAAGAAGATCGGGCTTTGCGCACCACGTACAGCGAGATTCTCCGCTTAAAAGTTGATCAGGCAGCGGAGTTTTGCCAGCAAAGTCAAACATTATAGCAGTATGGATGGAGGTTTTATTAAAATGATTAAATGTTTGAATGGCAGGTGAATGTAGTGGCAAGACCGTTGAACTCTGATTGGGGCGTTCATGGCAAAAATATGACCTCTAATGCGCAGCTTGCACTCCAAAAGCATGGGTTAGCCTAATGCTTTAACTGGGTTATATTGTTTTTGCTATACCTCACACCCCTATTTTATGGGGTGCGCAAAATGTGGTTTTCTTATAAATTTCTGGCATGTTAACCGAACAAGAAAATAATCCAGATTTTGTAGAAACACGGGGTGCAAAAAATGTACTGTTGGTGGAAGATAACCCGCTATTTCAACAAAAAATCCATTCTGCAGTAGATCAAAGCTGCCCTGGAAGCAAGGTTGTCGATTGCAGTATCGGGCAAGATGCTATCGCTTACCTAGCCAACTCAGATATTCAGTTTGATCTGGTTTTGGTTGATATTGGCTTGCCAGATATTGATGGTTTTGATGTTATCAAGGCGGCACGACAACACCAACCGGAAGCTCGAGTTATAGTGATTACGGCCATTGCCACCGAGGCCAGTTTGCTTTCTGCGATACGGGCTGGAGCCCAAGGATATATTTTAAAGCGCGACTATGGCGATGCTATGCGCCAAGCCATTACCGATGTGTTGCAGGGCAATTTCCCGATTAGTCCTTCCATGGCGCGAAGTTTGTTCATATTGGCGGGTTCGCCAACTGAAATAAGCAAGAATAATAAGTTTAAGCTTTCGCCCCGCGAGGCAGAAACACTAAAGCATATTTCCCAAGGTTACACTTATGCTGAGGTTGCTGAACAGATGGGCATTGCTTTGTCTACAGTACAGTCTAATGTTCGCATCATTTATCGTAAGCTGGAAACTAATTCCCAAATGCAGGCAGTTTCCAAAGCGCGCCAGGCCGGAATTATTTAACAGGCTGGTTTTATATCGCGTTGAGCGGGACTGTTAGCTCAACACTCGTGCCGTGATTTCCAGTTTGCAGGCTTAAAGAACCACCAATTTTTCGGGCCCTGTTTTTCATATTGCTAAGTCCTTTACCATTGCGCGTGGTGTCAGAAAAACCATCACCATTGTCGTTAATCTTTAGCAATAAAGTTCTTATTTCGGTGTGGTAAGTTAAGTAAATATGTACTTGACTGGCGTGAGAGTGTTTGATGATGTTGTTGAGTGCCTCTTGTCCCACACGTAATATTTGTAAAACCATAAAATGGGGTATTTCGGGACAGCTTTCTAGCTCTATATGCCAATGAATGGGTAGTTTTATCTGTTCCATTCGGTTCTGAGTACGATAGCGAAACTCTGCAACAGCCGACTTTATTGTGCAATTGCTGTCTGCAAGAGTGTCTACCATAAGGTATAGGTCTGACAAACACTCTTCCATTATTTGCTTAAAATCCTCCTGTGTCATGCTGCTGATCTCTGCCCGCAGGAGAGCAGTGTTAAGGTTGGAGCCAAAGCCATCGTGCAAGTCTTGCAGCATACGCTCACGCTCTTCCAGTTTAGAGCGGTTTACTTCGGAGGTAACTAATTCCTTATGTGCTTCCTGGAGCTTTAATTGCGAAGCTTTAAGGTCAGTAATGTCGGTCAAAATGCCGCTCCAAGTGCAATGCCCAGCGTCGTTTATGTGAGGCGTGCATTCTGATTTTATCCAACATATAGTGTTTTTTATCTGAGCTCTGCCTTCCCAAAAAAAATAGGACTTGTTTAAGATTGCGTTTGTATATGCATGCACAAAGCTCGCTTTATCGTCGGGGTGAAGGCGTTCTAATGCAATCCGATGATTGGCTAACAATGCATCACGCTCCAAGTCTAAAATTTCGAGACATCGTTTGCTGATAAAACTGAAATGTGGTGCTCCTTTATCATCCAGATACAGCGTATAAACACCAATTGGAATGTTTTCAGTG
>CALPVM020000131.1 GCA_943327015.2 Akkermansia muciniphila | reverse complement strand
GTATTGGCGCCTTGGTCAATACACTCTTTGTACGCATCGTAGCCCAGCAAATTAACGCCGTAGGAACCCGTCAGGTCGTACAGCACATTGCCATCCATGTCGGTCACGGTTACGCCACTGCTAGCTTGCAAAAAGGATGCAATCTTCAAGCCCTGAGCAGCCAGTTCCCGGAACTGAAATGGCACGCGGTAAGCGCTGATAAATTGCAAATCAGACAAGTCATCCACCACCTGCGTGCTGCATTGCAGGCTCTTGGCAAAGCGCTGTTGCAGTTGCGCTTTAAGGGTGTCAAAAGCAGCGCGGCGTTGTTCAACCACCTTGGTGGGTGCACCATCCAGGCTAAATGCTTTATCCACCCCGTAGCTGTAATGCGGCAGCAGCACAGATATGCGTTTGGCGATGCGGGGGTGTCCGGCCAGCGAGCGGTGTTTGGCCAGCGACAGTTCTGCACGCTGTTTAACGCGTTGCGCCGCAGAAAGAAAGGCGGCTGTACCTACTCCGTATAAAACCAGCATCTTTAAGTCCATTAACTCATTCATGTTCGTATACCTTTCATCAAATTCAGGAAATTAAAAACACCATGTCACTGCGTAAAACCTTGCTGAACATCCTGGCCCATGAGGATGTCAACTTTCTCTTGACCAACCGCATTCCGCGCCGCTGGCTCACCATTTTTATTGGCTGGTTCAGCAAAATAGAAAACCCTTTGATCAGCCGTTGTTCGATAGCAATCTGGAAGTTTTTTTCTAATCTTGACCTGTCGGAAGCCAAAAAAACCGAGTTCAAAAGCATGCACGACTGCTTTACCCGAGAACTTAAAGAGGGCGCTAGAACCATTGAGGCCGACCCGCAATGGCTCGCCAGCCCTGTTGATGCCATTGTGGGTGCCCACGGCAGCGTGGAGCAGGGGCGCGTTTTTCAGGCTAAGGGTTTTCCGTACACCTTGCAGGATTTGCTCGGGCCTAGCGAAAACCTCGAACCTTGGCTCAATGGTCGTTTTGTCACCCTGCGTTTGACCTCCAGCATGTACCACCGTTTTCATGCACCATATGATTGCACTGTTAACAGGGTGCGCTATTTTTCGGGCGACACTTGGAACGTGAATCCGATTGCCTTGCGCCGGGTAGAAAAACTTTTTTGCAAAAATGAGCGTGCATTTATCCGGGCGCAACTGGGTGGTAACGCGGCATTTGCCGGTAAGCAAATCGCACTGGTGCCGGTGGCTGCTGTATTGGTGGCCAGCATCCGACTGCATTTTTTGGATGTATTGCTGCACCTGCGTTATCGGGGGCAAAACACCATGCATTGCCGTGCGCCGTTGCACAAGGGGCAAGAGATGGGTTGGTTTCAGCATGGCTCTACCGTCATCGTGCTGGCACCAGCCGGATTTACGCTGAAAGGTGGGTTGACAGAGGGAAGCCATGTCAAAATGGGGGAGGGACTTATGAAGTGGATAGGCGCAGCGGCATAGCCAGCGCCTCGCCAATGGCTGGGAAGTACCGCTTGCGGTGCACTTCCCGGGCTGTTTGCAAGGTGTATATAAAGGCATCTAACACGGCATCCCAGTGCACATGCGCCACGCTCGGCGCAGCAGCTTTGCGAATGGTTTGCAAACATGGCTTATCGTTGACCAGTGCCAAGGCCATTTGCATAAATTTTTCTGGGTCTTCTTGCATTACCAGCATGCCGTTGCGTTCATGCTGCACCAGTTCAAGTGCTGCTGCACGGGCAAAAGACACCAGCCCCAGCCCGCTGGCCAGTGCTTCGGTAACCACGTTGCCAAATGTTTCTGTCACACTAGGAAATAAAAAAACATCGGCCGAGGCGTAGTGTTGCGCCAGAGCTTCGTGTTTCTGTACGCCGCTAAAAATCACTTCCGGGTAGCGCTGTTGCAACTCCTGGCGCATCGGGCCATCTCCTACTAACACCAGTTTGGTACGGGGGTGCTGTTCTTGAATGGCGCGGTAGCTATCCACCACCAGTTGAATATTTTTTTCTTTGGCTAGCCTGCCCACATGCAGCAGTGCTACATCTTGATCGCGTAAGCCCCACTGTTGGCGCAAAGCAATGGAGCGTTTGCTGGGGCTAAACAGGCTAATTTCTACACCTCTGCTCACCACTGCCAGATTTTTGTATCCACGCTCGGACAACTCGTGTTGCATGGCTCGGGTTGGCACCATGGTGGTGAGTGTGCGATTATGCAGATGGCGCAAGTAACGGTCGATGGTTGCATGTAGCAAACCCACACCATAATGCTGCGAGTAACTTTGAAAATTGGTGTGAAATGAGCTGCTTACGGGTAAATGCAATGCCTTGGCTGCAGCTACAGCAGAAAGCCCCAGCGGCCCTTCGGTAACGACATGCACAATGTCCGGTCGCTTGGCTCTCCACTGCTTAATGAAGCGGTTTTTAGCGGGTGCTCCAAAACGCAATTCAGAATAACCGGGTATCGGTAAACCCGTGTAGAGTGTTTGCTGAAACGTTGGCTGTCCTTGGCTTTGTGCGGAAGGCGCAACCAGATCTTCATGGGCTTGTCTGGGGCGGTGTACCATTAGCTGGTGGCCCCGCTGTGCCAAACCGTGCACTATGCGCCCCAGCGTCATGGCAACGCCATTGACCTCCGGGGCAAAGGTTTCGGTTACTACAGCAATATTCAAAGCAGCACCCCCAAAGGTGCTGCAGTGGCGTAAATTTGCCGATGGTACGGGGCTAAAAGTGGCGGGTTCTAGGTTTCTCACAAAGGTGAGATTACGTCCCTAGTGCAACAGAATCGTGATGCTTTGATGACAATTCTGTGGCACTGCTTGCATATGTTTAATGCGCCTTCTGGGGAGTTGGAACCGATTCAATCGCCGCAACCAAGTCAGTATCCGGCATTTTGGATAAAGTGTTAATGCCGGCACGAATCAAATCGGTTTTGCGGGCAGGAACTTTGAGTTTTTCTACACGCTCTCGCAGTGCATCCAACTCTGCGTACTCGAGGTCAATTTGTTGTGCCGAAGTTTGCAGGTTGAGTTTGCTAATTTTTTCAACGGGAATATTTACCAACGCGCCTACACGGCGCAAAATGCCGAGCAAAATAATGCGAAATCCATCCAGCTTAGCCTGCTCGGTGCCGGTAAGCAAAGCCGGATCTGGGTACGACCAGTGCGCTGATACAGGCTGGCCGGGCCATGGAGGGCAAGACTCCTGTTCAAGCGCATCACAAAGGGTAATCACCAAATCCATTTCGGTCGCACCCGGGCTGGCAAATTCCTGCCAACTTTTGCTTCGTAAATTACTGGTTGCAATGCCAGAATTTTTTAGCACTTCCATCGCCAAGTTGTGCGGTTGCTGATCCGCTTGCGGGTGCGATCCGGCTGAATACCCAATAAAGCGTCCTTGCCCCAGATGGTTCAAAACCGCCTCTGCCATGATGCTCCGCGCAGAATTGTAGGTGCATAAAAACAGGATACGTGTGGGTTGTGGGGTAGGCATGGCATTCCTTTGGTTTGTTGTGCTTTGCAAAAGACTGTAAATATCTTAGTACAAAAACTTGACTTTTTTATGAAAGTATTGTCGCGTCATAAAACCTTCATGTAACTGCCATATTCGGGTCATTCTTGAACTCCAAACTGCGATGCATAAACACTTTACAGGAGTCGCGGATGCGCGCCAACCTTGATGCTTTTGGTCAACAAATCCCAAGATTAGATGCTGCTATGCTTCAGCACGAAGACCACGAGTCAGATGATGAAACGGGCCGTTGCCGGGTGCGGGCAGTCTTTATTTCTGACCTTCATTTAGGTACCTCGGGTTGTCAGGCCGAGGCGTTGCTTGATTTCCTGAAGTATCACCCCAGTGAATACCTCTATTTGGTGGGTGACATTGTGGACGGCTGGCAGTTGCGCAGACGCTGGTTTTGGCCTCAGGCCCATAACGACGTTGTGCAAAAACTGCTGCGCCGTGCACGCAAGGGATCGCGGGTAATTTTTATTCCTGGCAACCACGATGAATTTGCCCGCGACTTCGTTGGTCACCATTTTGGTGGTATTGAGGTGCAGGAAGACGCAGTGCACACCACCGTTAATGGGCGTACTTTGTGGGTAACCCATGGCGATTATTTTGATGGCGTTATTCAGTATGCCAAGTGGTTGGCGTATGTGGGTGACAACCTCTATGAGCTCACTTTACGGCTCAATAGGCACCTGACCAGAATACGAGCACGGCTGGGTTTACGGTATTGGTCATTGTCCGCATACTTGAAGTCAAAGGTCAAAATCGCACTGAATTACGTCACGAGTTTTGAAGAGGCTGTGGCACACGAAGCCAAAGCGCGTGGCCATGACGGAGTCGTTTGTGGCCATATTCACCGTGCCGAGATGCGTGAGATCAATGGTACTTTGTATTGCAACGATGGCGACTGGGTTGAAAGCCGCAGTGCATTGGTTGAGCATTGTGACGGCAGGCTTGAAATTATTTACTGGACCGGGGCAAGAAGGCGCCAGCGCCAGGAGCATCTTGGGCTTGCTGCAGTACCAGCGCTGGAAGGGGCGAGCGCATGAAGCTGGTAATCGTGTCCGATGTATGGCATCCATTGGTAAACTGCATCGTCTCCACCCTGCAAGATCTCACGCGCCAATTGCATGCCATGGGGCACGAAATCTTGCTGTTGCATCCGGGTTTGTTTTCCACCACACCGTGTCCTGCTTATCCTGCCTTGCAACTACCTATTGGCGCCGGCAAGGAATTGGCAGAAAAATTGGATGCATTCAACCCCGACGCGATCCATCTTGCTACAGAAGGATTTCTTGGGTGGCTGGCGCGTAGCTATTGCCAGCAGCGTGGCTATGCATTTACCAGCTCTTACCACACCCGTTTGCCTGAAAAAATGCAGCAGCGCTTCAAATTGCCATTGCGTTGGAGCTTTTCCTTGTTGCGTCAATTTCATAGTGCATCGTCGGCAGTGATGGTTCCTGTACACAATATGCTGCATGTGCTGGAAGCCCGTGGCTTTAAAAATACATGTGCATGGACGCATGGCGTAGACACGCATACTTTTCGCTTTGTCGAATCACCCCGGCCGCATGAGGAGCTTGGTGCGCTGGTGCGACCTGTGTCGCTCTATGTAGGTAATTTAACCGCAGAAAAAAATATTGAAGAATTTTTGGAGTTGGATGTACCTGGTACCAAAGTAGTGTG
Organism: Akkermansia muciniphila; assembly: GCA_943327015.2. Taxonomy (GTDB): domain Bacteria; phylum Pseudomonadota; class Gammaproteobacteria; order Burkholderiales; family Burkholderiaceae_C; genus Allorhodoferax. The sequence continues at coordinate 1,673 of CALPVM020000131.1, read as the reverse complement.
TGGTGAGGGGGTAATGTTTGAATCGTTGCGGGCACGCTACCCGGCGGTACGTTGGCTGGGTCGTCAAACACGGCAGCAATTGGCCCAAGTGTATGCTTGTGCCGATGTTTTCGTTATGCCGGCACGCAACATGCAATTCAGCCTTGTCATGCTTGAGGCGCTCTCGTGCGGTGTGCCGGTTGCTGCTCACCCCACATTGGCAGCAAATGAAATTTTGGGTGAATTAGCCCATGGTGGGGCAGTCAACCACGACCTGATGCTTGCGTGGTACAGCGCTCTTGCAGTGCCGCGCCATCGTGCGCTGGCTAGAGCTCAAAATTATGGTTGGCAATATGCGGCATTGATGTTTATGCGCCATTTGGTTGCCAAGCGTGGCAAGGCGGGAATTCAGATGCGGGTTCAATCTCCCTCCATTGTCACGAAACTGTCATCAAAATCTTGAAAAAATAGGATAAATTTTGCATAAACTATGATCGATCGCATGCCACTCAGTAAAACCAAAACTAAGCCGATACCCACCAACCCCCCAAGCAACCTGCTCGACCGTGATCACAGCCTGCTGGGGTTCAATGAGCGTGTCTTTGAATGGGCAGTGCGTGAAGATGTTCCACTGTTGGAACGCTTGCGTTATTTGTGTATTGTTTCATCCAACCTGGATGAATTTTTTGAAGTTCGTACCGAGCCGCATATTACTGCACAGCGAGCCAACGACAGCAAAGGCCTCTACACGGTGGAAACCTTCAATCGGCTGTCCGATTCTTTGCATCGCTTGGTAGACCGCCAATATGCGCTTTACAACGAGCAACTCATGCCCGCGTTTGAGAAAGAGGGCATCAAAATCGTGTCGCATGGCGACCGAACCCCAGCGCAGCGTCAGTGGGCCAAAGCCTATTTTGACCGCGAAGTGCGACCACTGCTGATACCGGTTGGGCTGGATCCATCGCATCCGTTCCCACAAGTTGCTAACAAATCATTGAACTTTATTGTGCATCTGTCAGGCAAAGATGCCTATGGGCGCGAGAACGAAATTGCCATCGTTAAAGTGCCGCGCGTGTTGCCACGTCTCATTCTTATGCCCGAAAAAGTGTCCGATGGGCGTACCCTGTTGGTGTCATTGTCCAGCCTGATCCGTGCACACTTAGAGCAATTGTTTCCGGGGCGGGTGGTAGGGCAGTTTTCGCAGTTTCGCGTCACCCGCCACTCTGATCTGGCCGTAGATGAGGACGATGTGCAAAACTTGCGTAAAGCATTGCGTCAAGGCTTGGTACACCGCCACTATGGGCAGGCAGTGCGGTTGGAGGTGTCTGCCAGTTGCTCAGAGTTTTTATCTAACTTTCTGCTGCAACAGTTTGAACTGCCCGAAAAAGCCCTGTACCGCGTGCACGGCCCGGTTAATTTGGTACGTTTGAACCAGTTGATTGATTTGGTAAACCGTCCAGACCTTTGCTTTGCACCTTACAAACCCTCTTTTCCGGTGCAGCTTAACCATGGTCAGTCCATTTTTGACCAGCTCAAGAAAAAAGACATCATCATTCACCAGCCGTTTGAAAGTTTTAATGGCGTATTGTCTTTTCTGCGTCAGGCAGTTAACGACCCCAACGTACTGGCAATCAAGCAAACCATCTACCGTACGGGTTCAGACTCTGAGCTCATGGACCTACTTCGCGAAGCTG
>CALPVM020000130.1 GCA_943327015.2 Akkermansia muciniphila | reverse complement strand
ATGCCGCGCGGAAAGTTAAAAAACAAACAGCCATAGCCTACATGCAACTTCAGGACATACTTTATTCACAAGGCTTTGGCACCCGACGGGTTTGTGCTGGCCTGATACAGCAGGGTTTGGTGCAGGTGCAAACTGCATTTGATTCGTTAGACTATGTTGTATGTCTCCAGTCCGATCGTGAGTTTGATCCCATAGATTTGCGTTTCAAGGTCAAAGGGGCAGATTGGGCGTATCACGCAAAAGCTTACCTGATGCTTTATAAGCCCATGGCTACAGAATGCTCGCAAAAACCTTCGACCTACCCGAGCATTTATACCCTGTTGCCGGCACCCCTTAGGCAGCGCCCCAACAAAGGTTCGGTGCAAGGCGTGCAAGCGGTTGGACGGCTGGATCAGGACACCACAGGACTGTTGCTGATGACGGACGATGGTGCATTTATTCATCGACTCAGCTCCCCGCGGCACCATGTCCCCAAGGTTTATGAAGTGACCGTAAAACACCCGTTAGATGCAAGGCAAATTCAAAAACTTCAGGAAGGTGTGGTGCTGGACGATGACCCTGCGCCTGTGCGTGCAGCAGCATGCGAGATTGTGTCAGAACACCATCTACGCCTTACCTTGACGCAAGGTAAGTACCACCAAGTTAAACGAATGCTGGCAGCAGTCAGTAACAGGGTTGAGGGGTTGCATCGTTCTAAAATAGGCGCACTTGAATTGCCGGCTGATTTGCAACCGGGGCAATGGAGGTGGCTGTCTGAGCAACAAATGCATCATCTCATGAAGGGGTCCGCTTAGAAATGCATCACTTTGGCCTAAATATGGTGCATTGCAGACGGTACTTTTTTGGTGCAAAAATAAAGAATGCACTATTTTGGTTCAAAAGTTGCTTTTGAATTTAGATAGCCGCTAACTTTCATGCAAAGAGCAAAAAAACTGCCCTGAATCGGGGCAAAATACAGTGCTTTAGTAAATTGAATGGTTTGCAATATTTGGCATAAAAGCTGCATTGTGAACAAAGCAATATTTTCAACAACCGTGCAACAGGAGTATTTGATGGCCAAGACCGTCGCAGACGTGATGAAGATGGTGAAAGACAACGAAGTCAAATTTGTAGACTTCCGCTTCACCGACACCCGTGGTAAAGAGCAGCACGTAACAGTGCCTGTGTCCCATTTTGATGAAGATAAGTTCACATCGGGCCATGCATTTGACGGCTCATCCATTGCAGGCTGGAAGGGCATTGAAGCTTCCGACATGCAATTGATGCCTGACCCTAACACGGCCAACATTGATCCTTTCTTTGAAGAAACCACACTGTTCATGAGCTGCGACGTGGTTGAGCCAAGCGATGGTAAGGCTTACGACCGCGACCCACGCAGCATTGCCAAACGCGCTGAAGCCTACCTCAAAGCTTCCGGCTTGGGCGACACTGCCTACTTCGGGCCCGAGCCAGAATTCTTCATTTTTGACGGCGTGCGTTGGAAAAACGAAATGAGCGGCGCTTCTTTCGAAATTGACGAATACGAAGCCCCCTGGAATACCAATGCCAAGCTCGAAGGCGGCAACCGTGGCCACCGTCCCACCGTTAAGGGCGGTTATTTCCCTGTTCCACCCGTTGACAGCACCCAAGACATGCGCGCTGAAATGTCCCTGATTCTCGAATCTTTGGGCATTCCAGTCGAAGTGTTCCACCACGAAGTGGCTGGCGCTGGCCAAAACGAAATCGGCACCCGCTTTAGCACCTTGGTACAACGTGCTGACTGGACTCTGTTGCTCAAGTACGTGGTGCAAAACGTAGCGAATGCCTATGGCAAAACCGCTACCTTCATGCCAAAACCATTGGTGGGTGACAACGGCTCTGGCATGCACGTGCACCAGTCCGTATGGAAAGACGGCAAAAACCTGTTTGCCGGCGACGGCTATGCAGGTTTGTCTGACTACGCTTTGCATTACATCGGCGGTATCATTAAACACGCACGTGCTTTGAATGCTATTACCAACCCTGGCACCAACAGCTATAAGCGCCTGGTTCCTGGATTTGAAGCGCCCGTCAAATTGGCTTACTCTGCACGTAACCGTTCTGCGTCCATTCGCATTCCGTTTGTAGCTAACCCCAAAGGTCGTCGCATTGAAGCACGTTTCCCCGATCCATTATCAAACCCCTACCTGTGCTTCTCGGCACTGCTGATGGCGGGTCTGGACGGCGTGGAAAACAAAATCCATCCCGGCGAAGCAGCTACCAAAGACCTCTACCATTTGCCCCCAGAAGAAGACGCAAAAGTACCAACCGTATGCCACAGCTTAGACCAAGCTTTGGAATATTTGGACAAAGACCGTGCCTTCTTGACCAAGGGTGGCGTATTTACCGACAGCATGCTCGACGCCTACATTGAACTCAAAATGCAAGAAGTAACCCGCTTCCGCATGGCCGTTCACCCTGTGGAATACGACATGTACTACTCGCTGTAATTCGAGTTGCCTATTAGGCAGTGCTTATATAGCTTAAAAAGGACAGCTTCGGCTGTCCTTTTTGCTTGGCACAATCTATCGTTTTAGCGCATACTTAACAAATTATTTTGATCGCTGTTTTTGGTCGTTATTCGCATGAAACTTACTTTTGTTTTCTTACTGATCACACTTGGTTGTTACTCCAACACTATTGCACAGGAACGCATTTACCGCTGTGGCAATGCATATACCAACACAGTAACAGAAGAGCAAGCACGCACCTGTAAATTGGTATCGGGTGGCAATGTCACCGTTGTTCAGGCTGTAAGGCCAAATACTGCATCTGCAGTGCGCGTTGCATCTGCGTCGCCATCATCATCTTCTTCGCCACGCAACGATTCAGCAGAACAAAGAACCAAAGACAACGATGCCCGCTTGATACTTGAAGCTGAACTTAAAAAAGCCGAGACTCTGCAAGAAGACCTTGTAAAACAATACAACAACGGCGAGCCTGAAAAACTAGGCCCCGAAACGCGCAATCATCAAAAATACCTTGACCGTGTGGCTGAACTCAAGGCCAGCATAGCGCGCAATGAGGCAGATATTGCCGGTTTACGTCGCGAACTCGGACGTTTTGGGGCTGCACAGGCGGGCGCCGCAGCTAACCGATAAACCTTTTTCATTTCGTGCACTCCTTAACCGCTGCTTCGGATCGTTTCCAGTCATTTGACTGGCTTGCTTCGCTTGTTGCCTTAGTACAAGTAGATGCTACGGTGATTTTTTCCAATTCTGCCCTAGAAGACGTACTGGGTATTTCCCGTAGATCAATTGTTGGCTCTTGTCTATCGGATGTGTTTATTGAGCCCGCGCAATTGTTGGATGCCTTAGCAGGTGCTGCTGACAATGCGTTTGCAGCCTTGCGCTACGACGCCCTAATGAAGCGCCCAGGCCAAGAAGCCATGCCGGTGCATGTTATTGTGACCCGCACCGAGCTGCCAAACGAAATTATTCTCGAAATGATCCCGCAAGGGCAGCAAACCCGGCAAGACCGAGAGGAACGATTAGCAGAGCAGGCTAAAACCAATAAAGAACTGATTCGTAACCTAGCTCACGAAATCAAGAACCCATTGGGCGGTATCCGTGGTTCTGCCCAATTGCTGGAAATGGACATCAGCAGCCCTGAGTTGCGCGAATACACCCAGGTCATTATTCGTGAAGCTGACCGCTTGCAAAGCCTGGTTGACCGGCTATTGGCGCCACACAGGCGTCCCCATGTGGTGAGTGATGTCAATATTCACGAGGTCTGTGAACGCGTGCGCTCACTGATTTTGGCGGAGTTCCCGAAAGGTTTGCGGGTGGTGCGGGACTACGATACCTCCATCCCTGAGTTTAGGGGTGACTTTGAGCAGCTGATTCAAACCTTGCTCAATATTGCGCACAATGCTTGCCAGGCTTTGGCGCAACGTATTGCAGATGGCGATGCACGCCTGACTTTTCGCACACGAATTGCCCGCCAAATCACGGTCGGCAAGCAGCGCTACCGGTTGGCATTGGAATTGCATGTAATAGACAACGGACCCGGCGTGCCGGACTCGATCAAAGACCGTATTTTTTATCCGCTCGTTTCGGGTAGAGATGGTGGCTCTGGCTTGGGGCTGACATTGGCGCAAACCTTTGTTCAACAGCACCATGGCTTGATTGAGGTCGATAGTGTGCCTGGTCTTACGGATTTTAAAATTGTAATTCCGTTTCCTTAACCTGTCAGTCAACAAGAGGATAGCCAGACCATGAAGCCGATTTGGATCGTAGATGATGACCAGTCTATCCGCTTCGTTTTAGAGAAGGCCTTGTTGCGTGAGCATTTGCCCACACGCAGCTTTTCCAATCCGCGCGATGTGCTTGCCGCTTTAAGTACTGCGGCTGATGAAGATTTTCCGCAAATTTTGGTAAGCGACATTCGCATGCCTGGTGGCTCGGGGCTGGAGTTACTGGAGCAGGTTAAACGCAAATTGCCTGGACTACCGGTCATTATCATGACCGCATTTTCTGATCTTGATAGCGCTGTCAGCGCCTTTCAAGGTGGTGCATTTGAATACCTACCTAAACCGTTTGATTTACCCAAGGCCATTGAGCTTATCAGGCGCGCAGTAGAGGAAAGCCAGCGCGAAGAGGTGGTAGAAGAGCGCATGGCCGATGCGCCCGAGATGCTGGGTCAAGCGCCGGCTATGCAGGATGTGTTTCGTGCTATTGGCCGTTTGTCGCAAAGCAATGTCACAGTCATGATTACCGGCGAATCCGGCTCTGGCAAAGAATTGGTAGCGCGTGCATTGCACAAACATTCGCCGCGCGCCTCGGGGCCATTTGTAGCTATCAACACCGCTGCAATTCCGAAAGACCTGCTGGAGAGCGAACTCTTTGGCCATGAACGTGGCGCCTTTACGGGTGCTCAAACCATGCGCAGAGGCCGTTTTGAGCAGGCTGATGGTGGTAGTCTGTTTTTGGATGAAATCGGCGACATGCCGTTTGAGTTACAAACCCGTTTATTACGGGTACTGAGTGACGGCCATTTTTACCGTGTTGGCGGGCACAGTGCCGTCAAGTCAAACGTGCGGGTCATTGCAGCCACGCATCAGGATTTGGAAAAGCGCGTTCAAGACGGTGTTTTTCGTGAAGACCTGTTTCATCGTTTAAACGTGATTCGTTTGCGCCTGCCAGCGTTGCGTGAGCGTAAAGAAGATGTTGCCATGCTAACACGCCACTTCTTGCAACAAAGTGCCAAGCAATTGGGCGTAGAGCCTAAGCGTATTTCAGATGCGGCATTGACTTGGCTGGAGTCGTTCAACTTTCCGGGCAATGTTCGTCAGCTAGAAAACATCTGCCATTGGGTAACCGTTATGGCGCCTGCTCAGGTGATAGAGCCCAAAGATTTGCCGCCAGAAGTGATTGCCATCCGCACTAAATTGGAGCAATCAACTTCGACTCCAATTCAAATAGCACCTATGGTTGAGGCTAGTTCAACGCCTGCATTGGCGGATGTAGTGGAAGCAGTCGATGTGCATCCTAAGCGAGATGCGTTAAATGCCTCTGTGAATTCATTGCATTCAGACAAAGTGCAGATGTCGTTTGAGTCCGGCGCAGTCTCCGCAATTCCGGTTGTTGTTTCTGATGCATCGCATGGCTGGGAAGATAACTTGGAAGCCGAAGCCTTGTCGCTGTTAAACGCCGACTGCAAAGATGTGTGGGACACGCTCAGCCGTCGTTTTGAGTCCCGCATGATCAAGGCGGCGTTAAATCATACGCATGGCAGGCGTATTGAAGCCGCCTACAAACTCGGCATTGGGCGCAATACCGTTTCGCGCAAAATTCAAGAACTGGGCTTGTAACGGCTTAGCTTAATGCCAACTCCAGCACCACCGGCGCGTGGTCGCTGGGGCGCTCGTTTTTGCGTGGTGTTTTGTCAATGCTGCAGGCCTTTACCAAGGGTTTGAGTGCGTCGCTTACCAGAATATGGTCAATGCGTAGCCCCCGGTTGCGCCTGAAGGCCATATCGCGGTAGTCCCACCACGAGTAATTTTTGGCGGGTTGCTCGAACAGCCTGATACTGTCATGCAAACCGAGTGCAATTAAAGACCGCAGGTGAAACCGTTCGTCCTCGGTACAATGAATTTGCTCGTGCATGCCTACCGGGTCCCACACATCCAAGTCGTCAAAGGTAATATTAAAGTCCCCCATTAGCACCAAATTGGGGTAGGTTTGCAATTCGGTTTTTATCCATTGGCGCAAAGCACCAAGCCAGTGCATTTTGTAATCAAACTTGTCCGAACCTGGTGCTTGCCCATTCGGAAAATATGCACCAATGACACGTATAGCGCTTTTTGCATCGCCAAAGGGTAGGGTGGCGCTAATCACGCGCGCCATGTCATCGCTAAAACCGGGAATGTTTTTAACCGTATCCGTAGCGGGGGTGCGGGTTAATAGTGCCACTCCGTTGTAGGTTTTTTGTCCAAAACACTGGCTGTGGTAACCCGCAGCTTGTAGAGCCGCAAACGGAAATTTATCGTCCGTCATTTTGAGTTCTTGCAAGGCAATAACATCGACTGGATTGGCCTGCAGCCAATCCAGCACTTGGGGTAAGCGTACGCTGAGGGAGTTAACGTTCCAGGTGGCGAGTTTCACGCGAACAACTTTCTTTTGCTATTAAATGTCATTGATTCAATCATATACTTTAAGACTACCAAGATCGCACCATTTTATTGTCTGCTTATGCTTCACCGACATCTTAACCATCAGCGTTTTACACTTGCCGCCATTGACGATGCTAAATCGCATCATTTATGGATGCATTGTGCCGAAGAACAACGCTCCCTTGCCTGATTGGGAGCTCGTACTGTCTGTTGCTGTTTTGGAGGGCGCT
>CALPVM020000129.1 GCA_943327015.2 Akkermansia muciniphila | reverse complement strand
TGCCCAGAAGCTCCATGCCGATTTGAAAGTTGTCAGTTGGAACACCATCTTTGCCTACACCCAGATTGCCGGTAGCAACACCCCTGACCGAGCCATTGTCGTTGTACAGCACTTCAGCAGCGGCAAAGCCTGGGAATATCTCTACGCCCAAGGCTTCGGCTTGTTCTGCCAGCCAGCGGGTCAATGCGCCCAAGCTGATGATGTAATTGCCATGGTTTTGCACGCATTCTGGCAGCAAAAAGTTGGGGGTACGAAAAGCAGACTTTTCGCCCAAGAACATCATGGCGTCATCGGTAACGGGCTGGTTAAGCGGTGCGCCCATGGCTTTCCAGTCAGGAAACAGCTCGGTTAGCGCAATCGGGTCCATGATGGCGCCCGACAAAATGTGTGCGCCGGGCTCAGAGCCTTTTTCCAGTACTACGACGGAGACGTCTTTGCCGCGTTCTGCAGCCAATTGTTTAATACGAATCGCTGTTGATAATCCACCAGGGCCACCGCCCACGACAACAACGTCGTATTCCATGGCCTCGCGTGGGCCGTATTCTTTAAGAATTTCCTGATTTGTCATGGATAGTCCCGGTATTAAGTTAGGGGGCGATAAAACCACCAAAGCAAACTTTGTGTGGTCGCTTGATGCACATTCTAAAAGCGAAATTATAAAAAAGCACGATCGTGCTTTTTTATTCGTAGCTAAACTCTAATTATAAAGACTATCAGCGCGGTGCCAGCCGAATGGCGCCGTCAAGGCGTATCACTTCGCCATTGAGCATATCGTTTTCAAAAATATGCTGTGCCAACTTGGCGTAATCTTGTGGTGTACCCAGCCTAGATGGGAACGGCACGCTGGCTGCCAGCGAGTCCTGCACTTCTTGCGGCATGCTAAACATCATGGGTGTGCCAAATATGCCGGGTGCAATTGTCATATTGCGGATGCCGTTGCGTGCCAGATCGCGCGCAATAGGTAGCGTCATGCCTACCACTCCACCTTTTGATGCGCTGTAGGCGGCTTGACCCATTTGTCCGTCATAAGCGGCGACCGATGCGGTAGAAATGATGGCGCCGCGCTCACCCGTGGCTTCGGGCTCGTTTTTGCTCATGGCCTCTGCGCTAAGGCGGATCATGTTAAAGCTGCCAATCAGGTTGACCTGTATGCACTTACTAAAGGTTGTCAAGGCATGCGCGCCGTTTTTACCTACCGTTTTTTCGGCGGGCGCAATGCCGGCACAATTCACCAAACCCATGAGTTTGCCCATGGAAACAGCCTGATCTACGACTTTTTGACCATCGGCCTCGCTGCTGACGTCGCACTGCACAAATGCACCACCAATATCTTTGGCAACTGCGGCGCCTTTTTCAGCTTGCATGTCTGCAATAACGACTTTGCCGCCTTTGGCTGCCAGTAAACGGGCGGTGCCTTCGCCCAAACCCGATGCGCCGCCGGTAACGATAAAAACTTTGCCTGCTATGTCCATGATGTGATCCTGTTGATAAAAGTGCGATGGTTAAAAAATGCCAATGGTAATACTTACTGCTTAGACCGGTTGAATGAAACCAGTCCGGTGGATAGTGTCGTGCCCGCCACAATAATCAGGCCGCAGCCGAGCATCCACCCGGTTACTTCCTCACCCAGCAACAGCACCCCATACAAAATAGCAAATACCGGTATTGCAAAGGTGACGGACAGAGTTTTGGTGGGGCCGATGCGCTCAATAAGCCTGAAAAATAAAATATACGCTACGCCAGAACACATCACGCCCAGTGCCAGCAGTGCCAGCCAAGCATGGGTGCTAACGGGATGATCGGGCCAGAATCCGATAACAAACGGCACCATGGCTAGTGCTGCTCCGGTTTGGCTGCCGGTTGCGGCTGCCAGCGACGGCATTCCCGCCATGAACTTGCGGGTTACGCTGGCCGCAATGCCGTAGCACAGGCAGGCACCTAAACAGGCCAGTATTGCCCAGCCGGTGGCCATTTGACCGCTATCGTTGCTAAAGCTGGATTTCTTATAAACCAGTAATGTGATGCCAAAAAAGCCGACCAGCAGCCCCACTGTGCGCGAAAAATTGAGCTTGTCACCCAGCCATATCCAGGCAATGGCAGCGCCAAACAAAGGTACTGTAGCGTTCATGATGGACGTTAAACCGGTCGAGATGTGTAGCAGCGCAAAAGAAAAACAAATGAAGGGCAGCGCTGAATTCAAAATACCGACTACAAAGGTGGGTTTCCAGTTGGTAATTAATTGTTTGCCCTGACCTTTGAGCAGCAGCAGAGGCAATAAGAAAACGGCTGCAATAGAAACGCGCAGTCCTGCCGTGGGCAGGGGGCCAAATTCACGTGCGCCGATTCGCATGAACATGAATGAAGATCCCCAGATGGCAGAAAGCAATACAAAGTCAGCCAGCCAAACGCGGGCGGGTATGGAGCCGGAATGGGGTGTCAAGTTCGACTTTCAAACTGGAGCAGGGCAGATTTGCGCTCTAGCCCTGCGGCATAACCAGTTAACTGGCCTTGGCTGCCAACAACCCGGTGGCAAGGTAGAACAATCATCCAGCGGTTGCGAGCAATCGCGTTGGCAACGGCACGCACGGCTTTGGGTTTGCCAATGTCTTGTGCAATATGGCTGTATGTACAGGTTGTGCCAAACGGTATCTTGGCGATACTTCGCCATACCTGCTGTTGAAAAGGTGTGCCCATTAGGGTGTTGATGGGTAAATCAAAAAGTGTCGTGCTGCCAGCACAATAGGATTGCAACTGTTGGGTTGCATTGTTTAAGACCGGATGATCGGTGGTGGGCGTCCATTGGGATGCATCCGGAAAGTGCGTTTGATCTTCAAACCACACGCCCCACAGCGCTTCTTGTTGTGCCGCTAACAATATGGTTCCCCAAGGCGTAGCGTTTGTGCAAAACTGAATGCAGGGCGATGAATTCATTGCAGAATTTTACGCCCTGCCGGGTGCTTGAGCAAAGGTGAGAAAGATTATTGCAAAGTTACTTCAGCCAAAATCGGTAGATGATCTGAAATCTTCAAAGTGTCTTTCTGGCGCACCGAATGGTTGCCCAAAGTCAGGTGGCGCGAGATAAAGATAAAGTCAATCGTGCGATCTGGTGCCTTGATGGTGGGGTCGTTTGGAAAATGGGTAAACCATTTGGCAGCATCAGGACCTTGGGTTTGCGCTGCAGAAGGCACCGCTTGGTAAGTAGTAAAAAGAGGTTCCAGTTCTGATTTGGGTTTGTAATACAAGCGTTTTTCTGGAATCAAGCGGTCATAGGCATCGCCGGGAGGTAGCAGGTTGTAGTCACCACCACTGACCCAAGGCGTTTTGTTCGCTTCCAACTCTGCAATACGAGCGCTTAAAGTTGCAACTTGGCGTTCCATAGTATCGGTGCCTTGGGCAAAGGCATCGAGGTGGGTGTTTAAAGCCACCATAGGCTGGGGGCGACCTTCTACCGACAAGGCGGTTTCAAGAATCGTGCGCTTGAGGTAGAACTGATCTGTCAGCCAGTCTTGCTTGAGCATTGGTAACGAGCGGCGTGTTGCGCTGTCAATGTGAAAGCGTGAGAATGTTGACAACTTCAACCCGACAGAACCCATGACTTTGGGGTGCGGAATAAATGCACCTTTCCAGTAAAAAGCCTGAGCGTGGCAAGCATATTTCTGGTCTTTTAACATCTCCAGCAGGCGTGCATGCTGGTCTTCTTTGTCAGTGCGTTTTGCGCCCTGGTCAACTTCTTGCAGCAGCACGATATCGGGGCTTTCTTCACGAATGACACGTGCAACTTCGCTAAAAGTGGCCTCAATGTCTTTGCGTTCAGGACGCACATCCGGGCCGGAGCCATCGAGCAGATCGTAATAAAACACATAATTTTTGCCTGCCATGTACTGCACATTCCAGCTCATGACTTTAATGGATTGGCCGGGTTTGAGTTTGGGAGTGTCGGCTGGGCAGCTCATTTCTGCGGCCTCAATCTCTGCAGGGTGGTAGGTGCTTAAACGGATGAGTAAAAATAAAGAGATGACCAGCGTAACGATAGCAATACCTAGGTAGCCTAGGATTTTTTTGGTTTTTGACATAGTCTCAGTGCGTATAGGTTAAACGGACGTCAAAGCAAAAATACAGCTTTGGCGTGGCTTTTTATTAAAATCAGGCGACATCATTCTAATAGCTAACGCTCACTACAATACATGACCGTTACTTTTCTGAATTTAATCGTTGTACTGGACTGTGGATATGCAAATTTCTCCCGTTATATTTAAAGCCTACGATATTCGGGGTGTTGTTCCTACCACGTTGAATGAACACATTGCCCTGTACTTGGGTCGTGCCTTTGGCACGATGGCCATGGCACAAGGGCAAACCACGGTGGCGGTGGGGCGTGACGGGCGTTTAAGCGGCCCCGCTTTGTCGGCGGCTTTGATGCGCGGTCTGCAAGAGGCCGGCATTGCGGTGATTGATGTGGGTATGGTCACCACCCCCATGTTGTACTTTGCTGCCAGCACACTGTGCGCCAGTGGAATACAGGTTACGGGTAGCCATAATCCGCGCGATTACAACGGCTTCAAGATGGTGATGGCGGGGCGTGCCATTTATGGCGACGACATTCAGGCACTGCGCCGCATGATGGAAACGCAAGCCTGGACGCTACAGCCTGGAGGCCGGGTAGAGTCCAAGGACGTTACTGCCGCATACCGCGAGCGTATTGTGGGTGACATTCAACTTTCTCGCCCCATCAAAATTGTGGTCGATTCCGGCAACGGCGTGGCCGGTGCTTCTGCGCCTGATATTTTGCGAGCCATTGGTTGTGAAGTGCAGGAGCTGTTTAGCGAGGTGGATGGCAATTTTCCAAATCACCACCCCGACCCCAGCAAGCCAGAGAATTTGAAAGACCTGATTGCAGCGTTGCAAGCTGGTGACGCCGAACTCGGCCTAGCGTTTGACGGCGATGGAGACCGTCTCGGCATTGTGACCAAAGACGGCACCAATATTTACCCTGATCGGCAAATGATGCTTTTTGCGCAGGATGTGCTTTCACGTGTGCCAGGCGGCACGATTGTGTTTGACGTGAAGTGCTCGCAGCGACTCGCACCAGCCATAGCCGAAGCTGGTGGTGTGCCCTTGATGTTCAAAACCGGGCATTCTCTAATTAAAGCCAAAATGCGTGAGGTTGATTCGCCCTTGGGGGGCGAGATGAGTGGACACATTTTCTTTAAAGAACGTTGGTTTGGTTTTGATGATGGTACCTATGCCGGTTGCCGCTTGTTGGAAATTGTGAGCCGTGCTCCAGACGCGGGAGCGGTGCTCAATGCGCTGCCCACCAGTTTTTCTACGCCAGAGTTGAACGTACCCTGTGCTGAAGGCGAGCCACACCGTGTAGTGGCCCAATTGGTGCAGCAAGCAGCGTTTGCTGCTCCAGCCCAAATCAATACGATTGATGGTTTGCGCGTGGATTGGCCGGACGGTTTTGGGTTGGTGCGCGCCTCCAACACCACGCCGGTGCTGGTGGTGCGGTTTGAGGGCCAGACGCCAGAAGCCTTGCACCGCATTGAACACGACATGCTGCAACTGCTGCGTGCGGTTAAACCGGATGCTCAGTTTGAGCAATCGGCGCATTAAACTGTTTGGTACACAAACCCTTGACCAAGGTACTGATTGTTAAGCTCTCATCTCTTGGAGATGTGGTGCATGCCATGCCTGCAGTGCAGGACATACTTCAGGCACTCCCCGGCGTACACATAGACTGGGTAGTCGAGCGCGGCTTTGTGCCGCTGGTGGCGCGTTGCGCCGGCATCCGCCGCGTTATCGCTTGCGAAATTCGTACATGGCGAAAAAAACCTTTGGCTGTAACCACCCGCAAGCAGTGGCAACAGTTCAAAGCAGAGTTACAGCAAGAAGAGTACGATGCCGTGATCGACTTGCAAGGTTTAACAAAATCGGCGTTGGTGGCGTGGCTTGCCCGCACCCAAGCGCAAGGCGTGCGTTATGCCATGGCTAACCAAACCGATGGTTCGGGCTATGAAGCACCCACCCGCTGGGTTGCAGACCGTGCCATTGTGCTGCAGCCCCATGTGCACGCGGTGGAACGCTCACGCATCGTGTGTGCGCAGGCATTGGGCTATACCTACCAAGGTGCTCCCCGTTGTGGCTTGCTTGCGGGCAGCATGGGGCAACTGCCCGTTGCAAGCGATAGCAGTTTGGGTAAGCCCTGCGTAGCCTTGGTGCACGGCACATCGCGCAAAGACAAAGAGTGGCCGCTAGAACATTGGGTAGAGCTTGGTAAGTGGCTAAACGCTGCTGGCTACAGAGTTGCACTACCGCAAGGCAGCGCGCAAGAGTTGGCTGTTAGCCAAGCCATTGCTGCACAACTGGATCAAGCATGGGTCTGGCCAACCATGACTCTGGATGTAGTAACGGACACGCTGGCGCAATGTGCCGGGGTAATTGGCGTAGACAGCGGCCTGAGCCATATTGCTGTGGCGCTGGATGTGCCGCATGTGCAAATATATAACTTTGATACCGCTTGGCGTACCGGCCCGCAAGACTGTCTATTGCAAAAAAGCATCTTTGCAACCCCTTATCCCACCTTGGAGCAAGTATGGCAGGCGTGGCTGGCAGTAGCACCGCTAGCAAGGCAGCATTGATGCGCTGGCTATATTCGGTGGTTATGTGGCTATTGCAGCCTTTTCTGCGCCGCAAATTACTACGCCGTGCTGTAGCGGAGCCGCTGTATGGCACCAACATTGCCGAGCGCTTTGGTGATTACTCTGAGCAAAATATTCCTGCGGCCAGCAGGCGTGATTTGGTGTGGGTGCACGCAGTCTCATTGGGCGAGACACGTGCTGCTGCAGCATTGGTTCAGCAATTG
>CALPVM020000128.1 GCA_943327015.2 Akkermansia muciniphila | reverse complement strand
TTGGAAAGTAAATTGGAAGAACTGCAAAATTTGCCAGCTACGCAACAGCAACAACCTGAAATGCGCATCCAAGCGCACGCTCGCAGCAAATATGGCCGCGTAGCCATGGTGTTGGCGGGGGTGCAGCGCTATGGATTTGTTAAGATAAACATTGTGGAGACAACAAGATGATTTTTGAAAGGCGTAAAGATGAAAAATAAATTTCTAGTTTCTTTGTTTGCTGCCGGACTAATGGCTGTCAGTTTGGGTGCTCAGGCCCTTGAGCAGGTGACGGGTAAAGTTATATTGACCATTAATGGCAAAATCGCCGATAAAAATACCCCTACTTCTGCCGTTTTTGACCGTACTTTAATTGAAAAGCTACCTCAGCAAAACTTTACAACTATGACACCATGGGATAAAAAACCGATTAAGTTTACAGGCCCATTGTTACGTGATGTACTTATGGCGGTTAAAGCCAGCGGCGCTACCATCAAGGCAGCGGCACTGAACGACTATATGACCAATATTCCGCTAGAAGATGCTAAGAAGTTTGACGTTATTGTGGCTCACAAGATGAATGGTGAAGATATTCCTGTTAAAACCAAAGGGCCGCTATTTATAGTTTATCCATTTGATAGTAAAAAAGAACTCCAATCAACTACATATTATGAGCGTTCCGCCTGGCAGCTCAAGTCTCTGACGATAGAGTAGCGGCTCCATGCAAAATACCCGCGCTGTAAGTAGACGGTATCTATTGTGGCTTGCTGCGGGTACGTCGGTTTTGGCGCTTGCAATGGCGGTGTTGTTGGTATTTGAATGGATGCAAAAGCTGGATATTCTTCAGAATAAAGGGCTTCAGAAAGATTCTATCGTTTCGCTGGTTTTTCAGTTCGACCGGGAGTTTTCTACTTTTCGTCAAACCTTGGACGCGGCTACTGCTAGCAATAAGTCACCCGATTTTGATGATATTTCATTAAGGTTTGACTTGCTGCAAAGCAGAATGCTGCTACTGGAGGATAACCCGAGTTTGGCCATGTTCTCGCGGCGGGATGAGTATCTCTCCACATTCCCCAAGGTCAAAGCATTAATCAAGCGAACCGAAACGGTTCTGCAGAAGCAACCTTTGAAAAAGGAAGATTTGGCTGTTTTGCTCGGGTCTTACACCCGGTTGCAGGTGGATGTTCGGACGCTCAGCATGGCGGCTAATTCGCAGGTGCAAAAGTTGATGGAGCAACAGTTTGACACTATGTTGGTTCAAAGCGAGTTGATCGTGGGGTTAACAGTGGCACAGTTGGTATTTCTGCTTTTAGCTGCTGCGGGATTGGCTTGGCGCCATATGCGCCAGACGGCAGAACAAGAGCAGATTGAGTTGGAATTGGAAAACCGTGTGCTGGAGCGCACTAACGATTTGCAAAACTCCAATCGCGCTTTGGAGAATGCAATGTCCGATTTGCGCGCCGCCCAATCCCAGTTGGTGCTGGCAGAGAAAATGGCAACATTAGGCCAGTTGGTAACAAATATTGCACACGAAATAAACACCCCCATAGGAGCGGTTAAATCCAGTGGCCAAACCATTGCTGATAGTGTGCAGTATCTCATTGCACAGTTGCCCGAAGTTTTGCAATCTATGGATGCTGCTATGCAGCAGTTATTTGTTCGGTTATTGGGGCATTTACATCAGTCAGATCAGGAAATTAGTCTCCGTGAAGAGCGAGCTATAACCCGCTCTGTGATGCGTGAGTTGGAGCAGGCAGGGGTTGAAGGTGCTGCTTACAAGGCGCGAGTGCTTGTGCAATTGCGAGCGCATTGCAATGTGCAGCAATTTTTGCCCTTGGTGCAACATTCACAATCTCATGCTATTTTGGATGCTGCAAATGGCATAGCTACTGTCGCACACAGTGCAGACAACATTAACTCAGCAGTGGAGCGCGTTTCCAAAGTGGTATTTGCTCTCAAGTCATATTCTCGCTCAGAGCAGGTGGGTGTGCGTATGGACGTGCAATTGAAAGAAGGTATCGAAACAATATTGACTATTTACCAGAATCATTTCAAAAATGACCTGACCTTAGTGCGACAGTACGAAGAACAGCCCATGGTGTATTGTTATCCAGACGAAATGAATCAAGTTTGGACTAATTTAATTCTCAACGCCATGCAAGCCATGAAATACCAAGGAACCTTAACAATTGCATTGCGTACCCATGAACAGTATGCTGTGGTGACAGTATCAGACACTGGTAGTGGAATACCTGTGGAAATTCGAGATAAGATTTTTGATGCTTTTTTTACCACCAAAACTTCAGGAGAGGGTAGTGGTCTGGGATTGGATATTGCACGTCGGGTCGTTGAAAAACATAACGGGCGAATTGAGTTCTGGACAGAGGTCGGGGTTGGAACCAGTTTCACAGTGTATTTGCCGTTGGATGCTAGGAGGATTCCTGCACCATCGCAAATATAGAATGTGTTGCTAATACCCTTGCCATTCATTAAGGTTGTATAGTAGGCACATATCAAGTGCTTTGGAGTGAATATGAGCGATTCAG
Source organism: Akkermansia muciniphila (assembly GCA_943327015.2). GTDB lineage: Bacteria > Pseudomonadota > Gammaproteobacteria > Burkholderiales > Burkholderiaceae_C > Allorhodoferax. The sequence goes on along the minus strand of CALPVM020000128.1, from coordinate 4,394 downwards.
ATACATCTGGTTTCGGAAAATACGTGCCAGGCTATGACTTTTTACAAGGTCTCGCAAAAAATGCGACCAGTAGTATTCCGCAAATGCCCAATCTGGGTAATTGGGTTGCACCTACGCTCAACGTGGAAGAGTTGGAAAAACGGATTGAAGAACTCAAAAGTGTACACTTTTGGCTGGAGCAAAATTCGCGTGCGCTGGGTGCCACCATTCAGGCGCTGGAAGTGCAGAAAATGACACTGGCAACGCTTAAAGGCATGAACTTTAACATTGGCGACGTAGCCAACGCGCTAAAGCTTAAAGCCGCAGACTCGATGTATACCGGTGTGCAGCGCGTAACCGACAAGGCCGCTACAACGGCAAAAACCATTACCGAGGTGAGCGGCACCAGCAAGGCTAAAACAAAGGCCAAGGCCAAAGAGAATGTTAAAAATGCCACTGTTGCGGGCTTGATAGATCCGTTGCAACTGTGGGGTTCGCTGACGCAGCAATTTCAGCAAATTGCATCGGGTGCCATGCGCGAGGCATCGGCTAAAACAGCGGTTGATGCTACCAAAAACATAGCCAATGGCCTTGCCAAGGAGGCCATTAAAACGGCTACCGGCGTAACACCTAAAGTGGTTGCCGATAAGCCGGCACCCAGCAAAAAGGCTGCAGCCAAAAAAACATCGGGCGGCACACGCTAAATTAATCAATAACCGGGTGGCAGTATGAAACTCTTTCCGTATGCCCATGCCACCCACCCCCAGTGGCAAATGGCAGCTTTGCTGGTGCTGGCACAGTTGCGTTCGCAAATGGCACTAAGTAACTATGCCGCAAACCCTACTTTAGGACTGCTGTACATCACAGACCACTATGCCCAGGATGCAAAAGACATTCTTGACTATTTTGGAGCAGAGTTTTCGTTTGTAACCGATTGGTCGGGCACGGTGGCAATGGGTATTGCGGCAAATAATGTCGAGTATTTTGACGAGCCAGCCATAGCCCTGATGTTGCTGGATATCCCGCCTGACCAGTACCGTGTTTTTTCAGGGGTGGCACCTTTGAGTATGGGGTTTGAGGTTCACACGGCTCTGGTGCATGCCGATGGTGCAACGCCCGAGTTGGCCGATCTGGTGCAGGAAATGGCAGAGCGCACCGACAGCCAGTACTTATTTGGGGGTGTTTCATCCAGTCGCCAGCAGGGCTTGCAGTTTGCGGTGTCGGGCGATGGCAATATCCGCGGGCACGGTGCGGCCGGGGGAGTGTTTAGTGGTGGACTGAGTGGCGTAGCTTTTGGCTCTGAGGTTGCCATGGTGTCGCGCTTAACGCAAGGTTGTAAGCCGGTATCGGCTTCGCGCATGATCACCGAAGCCGATAACAATGTGGTGGTGTCACTTGACGGCGAGCCAGCGTTGGATGTCATGTTGCACGATTTAGGTTTGAGCTTGGAGCGCCCCCAAGAGGCCCTGCAGACCGTGCGTTCTACCTTGGTGGGCTTGGTGCATCCTCCAGAGGCCGATGAAGGCGATGAAGTGATAGCAAGCGCAGCTGTGCGACAAACCGGTAATTTTGGTAATGATGTATTGGTGCGGCACATTGTGGGCCTGGACCCCGGTCGGCGTGGTATTGCAGTGGCCGAGTTTGTGGAAAAGGGTGCCCAACTGGCGTTTTGCCAGCGCAATGCGAATGCAGCCAAGGCAGATTTGGTACGTATTTGTGCAGAAATTCGCGAAGAACTTGAGCCTCAAGTGTTGCCGCTGCCCCCGGATCAGCCCCATGCTTCTGCGGTGTTGGAGATGACTCCGCAGCCATCAGCCCGGATCTTAGGAGCTATCTACGTGAGCTGCACCGGCCGTGGTGGTGCCCATTTTGGTGGGCCCAGTGCGGAGTTGCAGATCATTCGCCGCGCCTTGGGCGATGTACCCTTGATTGGTTTTTTTGCGGGCGGTGAAATTGCCTACGACAGGCTTTATGGCTATTCTGGGGTGTTGACTGTATTCACCGATTGAAATGTTATGGCTTGGTCGTTTTATTTTTTGTTTCAGCAGCTGAGATGCTGTGTAAAATGAAACCACTCTAATAAAACAGGCAGACGTGCATGAACCACATCAAAATCTCTACAAAGCTTTCCATTCTTGTTGTTACATTGGCAGCATTGTTGTGTGTTATCGGCTCCATGGGTTTGGTGGGTTTATCCAGGTCCAGTGATTCGTTGCAAACGGTGTATGCAGATCGGGCATTGCCTCTGGGTCAACTGTCTGAAATCCAGTACTTGCAGCTACGAAATCAAATCATGATTGCTAACGCTGTAGTGAGTGCTGATCCGCAGGTTATTCAAAAATCCCTTGCCGAGATGGATGCAGGCATTGTGCAGGTCACAGCATTATGGGACGCGTACATGGCCACCTACCTGACTCCGGAAGAGGCTATATTGGCAAAAGCATTTTCGGAAAGCCGTAAAGCCTTTGTACAAGATGCCCTGCAACCCGCGCAAGAAGCTCTACGCGCCAACGATCTAGAGGCCGTCAAGAAGATTTGGTTAGAAAAGGTCAATCCACTTTACGCTGAAGTGCGCGAAAAATTCAAACCTTTGGTGCAGCTGCAAATGGATGTGGCTAAACAAGAGTTTGATGAGGCCCAAGGTAGATATTTTCTTATTCGAAATGTATCGGTACTTATGATCTTACTGGGTCTGGCATTTTCGATATTCTTTGGTTATTACATGCAGCGCGGTATTTCCATTCGCTTACGCAAGGCCGTTTCTGTGTCGGATGCGGTGGCGCATGGTGATCTGACATCCCGCATAGCCAACGATGGGTCCGATGAAATATCCGCTTTAATGCAGTCCTTGTCCGAAATGCAAACCAGCTTGTCCAAAGTAGTATTTACGGTGCGCCAGGGGGCGGAGGGCGTGGCCTTGGCCAGTGCTGAGATAGCACAGGGGAATAACGATTTGTCTGCCCGTACCGAGCAACAGGCCAGCGCATTGGAAGAAAGCGCTGCGTCTATGGAAGAACTGGGCGCTACTGTGCGTAATAACGTAGATAGTTCTATTCAAGCCAACCAGCTGGCCATGAGTGCTTCTGGCGTGGCCAAGAAAGGTGGCGAGGTAGTAGGGCAGGTGGTTGAAACCATGCGCGGTATTAACGAGTCTTCACGCAAAATTTCCGACATTATTAGTGTGATTGACGGCATTGCGTTCCAAACCAACATTCTGGCCTTGAATGCTGCGGTTGAGGCGGCGCGTGCCGGTGAACAGGGTCGCGGTTTTGCTGTGGTGGCGTCTGAAGTGCGTAGCTTGGCAGGGCGCTCCGCTGAGGCAGCCAAAGAAATTAAGTCTCTTATTGGTGCTAGCGTAGAGCGTGTAGAGCATGGAACCAACCTGGTTGATCAGGCGGGCGCTACTATGTCAGAGGTGGTAGGCTCGATTCAGCGTGTAACCGATATCATGGGCGAGATTAGCGAGGCCAGCAAAGAGCAAGCCTCTGGCGTAGAGCAAGTAGGCGAGGCCGTTACCCAAATGGACCATGCTACCCAGCAAAACGCTGCGTTGGTAGAAGAAATGGCCGCTGCAGCCACTGGCTTAAAGTCGCGCGCCGACGACTTGGTAAGCGCAGTTGCCGTATTTAAACTGGGCAACAACGGCCCATTGTCATTGCGTTAAAAACTAAACCCCTCGTGCACGGTTCGTGTGGAACTGTTGCACGTAGGTACTTAGTTGGTTTGCATCCAGCGCATTCCGGATTTCTTGCATCAGGTTAAGGTAGTAATGCAGGTTATGAATGCTGGCCAACATCGGGCCTAGCATTTCGCCGCAGCGGTCTAAATGGTGCAAGTAGGCTCTTGAAAAACCTTCGCGCCCACCCTCTGCCCATGACACGCCAGAAGTGCCGGCACAAGCATAGCAGGTGCAGGTTTCATCAATCGGGCGCTCGTCGCTCTTGTGGCGTGCGTTGCGAATTTTGAGGTCGCCAAAGCGGCTGAACAGCGTGCCGTTACGTGCGTTGCGGGTGGGCATGACACAATCAAACATATCAATGCCGTTTTGCACGCCGGCAATCAAATCTTCAGGTGTGCCCACACCCATCAGGTAGTGCGGCTTATGCTGCGGCAGACGCGGGCCGATGTGCTTGAGGATGCGCATCATGTCTTCTTTGGGTTCGCCCACCGACAGGCCGCCTACGGCAATGCCCGGAAAGTCCAACGCTTCCAGCCCAGCTAGAGATTCGTCACGCAAATATTCAAACATGCCGCCCTGCACAATACCAAACAGGGCGTTGGGGTTGTTAAGACGTTCAAACTCGGTTTGGCAACGCTTGGCCCAGCGCAAGCTGAGTTCCATGGAGGCGCGCGCTTCGCGCTCCGTGGTCATCTGCCCTTTGGTTTTAGGTTCTACAGAAAGGTAGGGCGTGCAT
>CALPVM020000127.1 GCA_943327015.2 Akkermansia muciniphila | reverse complement strand
GCAGATGCCGGCGTAAGCTGGCACCCCTTGGTGGATGAACTGGCCGAAGAAGACGACCAAGCCCCCGCCACCAGCCTGGCAGAGCGTGAAGCAGAAACAATGGTGCGCATCGTGCAAGAAACGCAGCAAGCCAAGCCAAACGGCACCATCGCCATTTTGGTGCGGGCACGCACGCACCTTGAGGCCTTGGTGCAACTGCTACGCACCCGTTACCCCGGCCTTGGGTACCAGGCCATTGAAATTGAAAGCTTGGCCAGCCGGCAGTTGATACAAGACTTGCTCTGCCTGACCCGTGCTTTGATGCACCGTGGCGACCGCACCCAGTGGCTTGCACTGCTGCGTGCCCCTTGGTGCGGCTTGTTGCTGCAAGATTTGCATGTGTTGGCTGCCCACGACCACCGCGCCGCCGTGTGGGACTTGATGCATAACCATGAGCACATTGCTTTAATGACCCCGGACGGACAAGAACGCTTATTGCGCGTGCGTGCTGTGCTGGCGCAAGCGTTTGAACACCAAGGTCGCTTGCGTCTGCGCCGTTGGGTTGAAGGCGTGTGGCAAGCACTGGGTGGCCCTTACTGTCTGGCGGGTGCCGCTGATCTGCAAGATGCCAAAGCGTTTTTAGATGTGCTGGATCTGCTGGATGAGTCAGGCAGTTTTGAGTTACAGCGGCTGGAAACCGAAGTGGGCAAACTCTACGCTGCTCCCGACCCAGCAGCGGGCGAACAACTGCAAATTATGACCGTGCACAAATCCAAAGGGTTGGAGTTTGACGCCGTTATCATCCCCGGCTTGCACAAAAAGTCACCGCCCAACGACAAAAAATTATTGCTCTGGGACGAGGTGATTGGTGCCGATAACCAAGAGCATTTAGTGATTGCCTCTCTGCCCTTTGGCCGTTATGCCAACAGCACCGAGCCGCACAAGTTTGACTTTTTGCACCAGTTTGATACCGAGCGCGCCCGCAATGAAACCCAGCGTTTGCTGTACGTGGCGGTAACCCGCGCCAAGCAAACCCTGCACCTGGTCGGCTGCGCCAAACCCGACTCCAAGGAGGAGGGCGCCATTAAGGCACCGGCCAAAGACAGCTTTTTGGGTTTATTGTGGGCAGATGCGGCGTCGCACTTTAAAGAAGCGCCTCAGTCTGAGAAGACTGCAGTGGCAACGGAAATAGCTTCGGTTTCGGCTACGGCTACAGAACCAGAACACCTTTACAACCACCAGCTGGTGCGGCTAAAAAGCGGTTTTGATGCAGCCGGTATGCTGTCACCCATCAATCTAACACCTGCCGCAGTGCAAACAGCGTTGGCAGATAAAGTGTTCGAGGCAACAGCCACCCCCAGCAACGCAGACAACCCTTATCTGGCAGACGTGGGTACTTTGGTGCACCGCTATTTGCAATTGATTGCAGAAGACGGGTTGAACGCATGGCCGGAAGATCGACTTGCATCATTGCAAGTCCCCATGGTGGCGTGGATGCTCAGCAAGGGCCACGACCACGCAACAGCGCTGAAAGCGGCGCAAGAAGTAGCCGTGCATTTGAGCGCTACGCTGCAATCTGAGCACGGACGCTGGGTGCTGGCGGTGCATCCAGAAGCCGCGTGCGAAAAAGCCTACACCACACTGCTAGACGGACGCATGCAAACCCACATCATCGACCGGATGTTTGTAGCCGATGGCGTGCGCTGGATTATTGACTTTAAAACCAGTACTCAGGTAGCTAACGATAGTGCACAAGTCAGGATTGCTTTTGCCGAGCAACTGCGGCGTTACCGCGAGCTATTTAGCGCAGAAGATGTGCGTATGGCGGTGTTTTTTACCTATAGTGGGACGTTGGTGGGGGTGGAGTAGCACATCAATTCCCTTTCCAAATATTTCGACACCCCGTTTCTTTAAGGTACCAAGTGCTAACAGCACCAACGATGGCAGTTCCTGCCAGCAACAGTAAGCCTAAGCGCATGTCTTCTGGGCTGTAAACTCGCACGCCATCGGCCATGGTGCCATTCCAGTGTCGGTCAATCACATAACCCACCAGCGGTTGAAGTACTGCCGCTGCACTAAAGCCTCCCATATTGGTGACCGCCGTAGACATGCCAGAAAGTTCTGGCGGGTTCACTTCTTTGGCGCAGGCCCAAGTCAAAATAAAGGCGGCAGCACAAATCCCCATCACACCAATAACAACGTAGGTTCCGATCAGCGGTAACTGTGTGCCAGTTAGCCAAAACAACCAAATAGCGCAATACAAGTGCGATGCCACAATAGCGACAGGTTTTCTTTTGCTCAAATAGTCAGAAATGCTGCCAATCAGCAGGCACCCCGCAGCAAAGCCCGTAAAGTAAACAGACAGATGCGCTGATGCGGTAGACCGTTCCATCCCGTGCACCACCATTAAAAAGGGTGCAGCCCAGAGTCCACCAAATGCAAAGAAACTGCCAGACACACCCGCATTGACCAGTGTTGCCGGCCAGGTATGCCGGTTTTTTACCACCGACAACAGGCTGGCCTTAACGGCTGCGTAGCTAACGTATGTTTTTGCCGGGTCACGCACCCACACCCAGCAGGCAACGCCCAACAGCAACGACACAACCCCGACTGCCACAAACACACCACGCCAACCCGTATGCTCAGCCAAGTATGTCAGTGGTGCTCCCGCCAATATGGAGCCCATGTTGCCAATGAGCATGGACAAGCCCACCAATGTGGCAAAACGATGCTCTTCAAACGACATGGCAATGATTTTGAGCATGGCTATAAAAGTAAACGACACGCCCAGCCCCACGATGGTGCGCCCCACCAATGCCATATCCAGACTTTGCGCCAGCCCGAACATCACACTGCCCACGCCAGCCACCACACCACCAAACAGCAAAACACGCCGCGGTCCGAGTGTGTCTACCAACACACCCGTAGGCACTTGCAATAGCGTATAAACATAAAAATAGGTGGCCGCCAAAACGCCCAATGACGCTGCCGAGGTTTGAAAAGCTTGGGCCAAATCTTGTGAAATAGCCGCGGGCGCAAAGCGATGAAAAAATGACAACGCGTAAGCAGCCACCACAACGCCCAAGGCGAGGTAACTTTTAGGTAGCTTAGGAGGGTGAGTCATAAATACATCTAAGGCATTGCATTACGCAAATGCATGAAGATAGTGCCAAAAGCGCACCGATGCGAACAACATCACTCAATATTCTGCACCTGTTCGCGCATTTGCTCAATCAGCACCTTCATATCCACTGAGATCCGCGTCAACTCTAACGCTGCCGATTTAGAACCCATCGTGTTGGCTTCGCGGTGCAGTTCTTGAATCAAAAAGTCCAACCGTTTACCAATTTCACCGCCTTTCACAATCAAGCGCTCTAACTCATCCAGATGCGAGGCCAGACGGGTAATTTCTTCCGCAACGTCAATACGAATGGCAAAAGCCGTGGCTTCTGTCAGGGCGCGGTCTTGAGCCATCTCGGGCAATGTGCTGCCATCCGTCAGAGCCATGGCATCGCGCCAGCGTTCCATAAAGCGCTGTCGCTGTTGCTCTACCAATTGGGGTACCAAGGGCGTGGCTTTTGCAGCCAAAGCCCGTATTTGTCCAATTCTCTCCAGCAGCATGGCAGACAAGCGCTCGCCCTCACGAGATCGGGCATCCAGCAAATCGCTAACTACTTTTTGAGCCAGTTCCATCAACTCTGCTGACCAATCGCGCGAGGGTGCTTGCTCGGTGCCGGCCAGACGCAATATATCCGCCACACTTAGCGGAGTGGCATTGGGTAGCCAGGCTTTCACCTGATCTTGCACCGAATTAAGCCGCTGTAATAATCGGGGGGTGGGGTCTGTAACACTGCTACTCTGGGTGTTTTCTACTGCGGCGCGCACTTCCACCTTGCCACGCTTCAAGCGGCTGGTGAGCAATTCGCGCAGCGCAGGTTCACAGCTACGCAGATCATCCGCTAGTTTGAAGCTTAAATCCAAAAAACGGCTGTTAACCGAACGAATCTCCATGCCCAATTGCAGGGGGGTGGCCTTTACTTCATTGTCTTGTGTTGTGGTGGCTTTGCTATTTTGTGCAATGGCATAGCCGGTCATGCTGTAAACTGGCATGGATAATTCTCTTAGGGTTGATCAAGCGCAGAGAATAACCCGAAACCCATTGTTAGACACCAGATTAGTATGTAATTTATGTCCAAGGCCAAGCCAGCACCATTAGCTCCAGACACCTTTATTGGTGGATACCGCATCATTCGCAAAGTTGCAGCGGGTGGCTTTGGTTTGGTTTATCAGGCGCACGACTCAGCCGGACAACAAGTTGCCATTAAAGAGTATTTGCCCTCATCTTTAGCCACACGTGCCGCAGGTGAGTTAGCGCCGCAGATGTTGCCCGATAAAACATCACTCTACCGTTTGGGTTTGAAAAGCTTTTTTGAAGAAGGGCGCTCACTGGCGCAAATTTCACACCCCTCAGTAGTAAGTGTGCTCAATTTTTTCCGTGAAAACGAAACCGTTTACATGGTCATGAATTACCTGGACGGCGCTGCTCTGCAAGACTTTATCGTTACTGCGCGTGACGTTAATAAAAACAAAGTGTTCCGCGAGTCCACTATTCGCTCATTGTTTGACGAAATTCTGCGCGGCCTGCGTATTGTGCACCAGCACAAAATGCTGCACCTGGACATCAAGCCGGCCAATATATTTATTACCGACGACAACCGATCTGTTCTTATTGACTTTGGTGCCGCGCGCGAGGTGCTGAGTAAAGAAGGTAACTTTATTCGCCCCATGTATACGCCTGGTTTTGCTGCACCCGAAATGTACAAACGCGATGTACCCATGGGTCCGTGGACCGACATATACGCGATTGGTGCCTGCATTTACGCCTGCATGATTGGTTACCCCCCAAGTGACGCGCCGCAGCGCCAAGAATTAGATCGTTTAACCTCATCCATGGCGCGTCTGCGCGGAATTTACTCTGACAACATGATAGAAATCGTAGAGTGGTGCATGGCGCTCGACCCGCTGGCGCGCCCGCAGTCGGTGTTTGCATTGCAAAAAGAGCTGAGCCGCGAAGGCGAGCGACGCTACACCCGCCCAACGGTGTCTGATAAAGTGAAGCTGCAGTTTGGATCCATCATGGCAGATGCTAAAAAGACAGTCAACACGGTAGCGGCTTTTGCCGCCAAACCGAAATGAAATTTTCTGTATTTGAAGCCACCCACCAAGGTGGCCGCGAGATCAACGAAGACCGCATGGGGTACTGTTACACCACGGATTCTGCGCTTTTTTTGTTGGCAGATGGCATGGGTGGTCACCCCGAAGGCGAAATGGCCGCACAAGTCGCACTGCAAGCCATAGCAGCATCTTTTCACAAAAAAGCCAAGCCTGTGCTCGAAGACGTACCGGCTTTTTTTGAGGCAGCCATTATGGCCGCGCATCGTAAAATTATCCTATACGCAGCAGAAAAGGGCTTGCCGGATACACCACGCACAACCGTAGTGGCGGCAGTGGTGCAAGAAGGCGCAGCAACTTGGATACATTGTGGCGATTCACGGCTCTACTTTGTGCGGAATGCCGAAATGCTTACCCGTACCCGAGACCACTCCTATGTGGAACAGCGCGAGCGCGGCGAGTACCAATCTGAAACCGCCAATGCCTACAATCGCAACGTGCTCTATACCTGCTTGGGCTCTCCGGTACGTCCACAATTTGACATATCAGACACGGTAGTATTGAAGCAGGGCGACAAAATTCTTTTGTGTTCCGATGGTTTGTGGGGCAGCCTCGAAGACGAAGACATCGTATACCAATTAGGGCATTTCGATGTATCGCAATCGGTACCCACACTAGCAGAGCGTGCCTTGCTTAATGCCGGTGCCAGTAGCGACAACGTCACCCTGCTTGCCATGGAGTGGGAAACACCCAATGGTTTTGACACCACTTATTCCGGTGTGCCACTCACATCACTGGCCTGAGTAAAATTTTTTAAGGAATTGTTCCATGACCGCATTTACCCGCAGTGGCGCACGCGCCGCTGACCAGTTGCGCCCGGTGCGCATCACCCGTGGCTACACCATCCATGCCGAAGGCTCGGTGCTGATTGAATTTGGCAATACCAAAGTGCTATGCACCGCCTCGGTGGAAGAAAAAGTGCCACCGCATAAACGCGGCAGCGGCGAAGGCTGGGTTACCGCAGAATACGGCATGCTGCCCCGCGCCACCCATACCCGCAGCGACCGCGAAGCCGCCAAAGGCAAGCAAAGCGGACGCACACAGGAAATTCAGCGCCTGATAGGTCGCTCCCTGCGTGCCGTGTTTGACCTCAAGCGCTTGGGCGAACGCACCATCCAGCTTGACTGCGACGTGCTGCAAGCCGATGGTGGTACACGTACTGCCGCCATTACGGGCGCATTTGTAGCAGCGCAAGATGCTGTCAATGGTTTGCTTGCTAGCGGCAAAATCACCGAATCACCCATTGTGTCTGCCGTTGCTGCCATTTCGGTGGGCATTGTGCAGGGCACACCCTTGCTCGATTTAGAGTACACCGAGGATTCAGCGTGCGACACCGACATGAATGTGGTCATGACCGGCGCCGGACATTTTGTAGAAGTGCAGGGTACTGCCGAAGGCGTAGCTTTTAGTCGTGCAGAGATGGATAGCCTCCTTACCTTGGCAGAGCAGGGCATAACTACCTTGATGCAACTGCAGCAAGAGGCTTTGTCCAGCTAAGGTGTGCGCATGAAAATTGTTTTGGCATCCAATAACGCTGGCAAACTAGCCGAGCTGCAAGCCATGTTTGCACCCTTGGGTTGCACTTTGGTGCGTCAAGGCGACATGAACGTACCTGAGGCTGCCGAACCGCACTGTACATTCATTGAAAACGCACTTGCCAAAGCACGTAACGCCGCCCAGCATACCGGCCTGCCCGCTATTGCGGATGACGCCGGTTTGTGTGTCGAT
>CALPVM020000126.1 GCA_943327015.2 Akkermansia muciniphila | reverse complement strand
TTGTCAAGATCTTGGGTGCTCCAGTTTGACCAATAATGGGAGAGGTGGGAGTTAGTCAATGTAAACCATTAAAACTCAAAAACAATACCAGCCCCTAGAACTGTTTTGTACTTGTAGTGGTTATTAATCGAATCTTGTATTTTTGCTTGCTCAGCTGCAATATCAGCAGCCGTAACGTTTGTATCCGTAATGTTTAATTTAACTTGGGGATTCTGAAACATTACCCCGTAATCGAATACAAATCCCACTCCTTTTAAGTTTTGGGGACGAATGGAATAACCCAAGCCTATATATGGACTAATGAAATCACTCATTTTGACTTCTAAACTACCGTTTGCTTGCTTATTGTTTACCTTGCTAACATTGGCTGTAATATTGCTATTATTAATTGCCAATCCACCAGTTAATCTAAACCCTCCTGTCGAGGGATACCAGTCGGCCATTGCAACTAGAGATGACAGGTTTATTTGCACTTGCGACAAATCTTGGATACCAAGTTCAGTCATATAAAACGCAGGAGAACTTAATTGCATGAAGTTATACTGACCACGTACCGCCCATTCTGGAGCAATAGACTTTGCATAGCCTATGCCCCAACCATTCGAACTCAGTTGCGTATAAACCGTACCAGCGTCACCGGCATTGACTGAAAATGGGATAGCCAAAACAAGAGCACTTTGCGCGATGTATTTGCGAATAGTCATAAATTTATCTCCTCATTTGTTGACATTAGTAATGTGTACAGCTATTTTAAGACACTATCCATGCAACCAATACTCCAAAGGTTGGGGTTGACCCAGTTCGTAACCTTGGCTTTCATCAATACCCAGTTGGGTTACCAATTGTCTTAGTTCAGGGCTGTACACATATTCAGCAACGGTGCGCACACCCAAACATTTGGCCACATTGACCATGGACTCGACAATGGTGCGGTCCAGCACACCTTCTTGCAAAGCGCGGATAAAGCTGCCATCAATTTTGATGAAGTCGACGGTAAAGCGTTTAAGGTAATCAAAAGTGGCAACTCCGGTGCCAAAATCGTCAATCGCAACGCGGCATCCTAAACTCCTGAGGCCGCGCAATGTTTGCGCCGCAACCTCGGTATCTGTTACTGCCAAGCTCTCAGTGATTTCAAAAATGACGACTTTGGGTGGCACTTGGTAGCGGGCAAAAAGACTTTGCACAAAGGGCACGGTGTTGGCATCTGCCACGGTGGGTCCGCTTAAATTGATGGCGCAACCCTCTAACTGGCCAAGCGCTTCAGGATGCGCCGATAGCCATGCAAAGGTCTGCTCTGCCACTGCCAAATCGAGCATCGGCATCAGACCTGCGCGCACAGCTGCAGGCATAAACTCTGCAGGTTGCAGCGGTTTGCCATCTTCTGCTGCAAGACGAACCAACACCTCCACCTTGCGGGCAGATAGGCCGCCTTGCTTCCATTCCGAACTGGCCTTTTCGGTGTTGGCAACGATGGGCTGCGCATACAAAATGAGGGTTCTTTTTTCTATGGCCTCACGCACACGCTCTACCATTTGGGCTTCTTGCTGCAGTTGCGTCAAAATAACATCGTCTACCACCATCACCTCGACCCGACGGAACTGCCGCGCTCTACTTTCTGCTTGTAGCAGTGTGGACAGCATGACTTGCCCGGGATAAACCGCAACATCTTTAACACGGCTGCAAACTGCTGCCAAATCCCACTGGGGGCGAAATTCTTTTTTATGGTGTAAAGCCTGCACACTGTCAGGCAATAGCGTGGGGGCTTCTAAAACAACCGGCACGGTCAATAATGCCACCCTTGAAAGCACGCGCTCCAAAGTGCCGCGCCTGCCTCGCCAGACCCCATGAAAGTATCCGGAAGCCACCCTACCCCACTGCACCTCTGGCACCGATGATCGTAACTGCGCTGCCATTTGTTGGTCTAACACCAGAAGCTCTTGACGCTCTGTAAGTGATGCTGCCTGTTGAGCATTGGATAAATTGACACTAATGAGGGCAACCTGATTGGCGCGCCGCTGGTCGACCTTGGAGTGTGTCATTTCCTCCAGTTGTCGAGCGACACCCGCTTGGTTAAGCAACTGCGTTTGAGGATCCACAAACGCCAGTCGCTCCAAGCGCTCCAGCGCAATCCGTTTTTCTGCCGAGGTAGCCAGCAGAACATCCAAAGACGCGGTTCCAGCAAGCATGTAAAGGGTTAACAGCAGCAAGCCCGGCGGATCGACAACACCTTCAGAGTAACGCTGCAAAAATGCCAAAGTAACCAAAACCAACAATGCAGACACCAAAATCAAAAGGTGTGCCAACAAAGGTGTTGCCCGCAGGGAAACAACCATGAGCAGGGGTAACAAACAGGCCAACATTGCCAAGGCGTAGTTGGTGTTTCCGTAGGTTAAAAGCAACATCACCATGCCGGTAAGCAACATCACTAGTAATACAAAGCGCCACTCAACGCGCAGCACTTCCCAAAATTTAGAGAAATAGGCATTGGATTCAGCTTTTTGTGCAGGATGCAACGCATCCCAGGCCACTGGTGCAAACAACAAAGCACCCGTGGTTTCAATCATCCAATACGAGAGCAAAACAACCGGCCACACCACGTCTGTCGGCCAGTGACCTGTAAGATACAAACCCAAACTACCCAACAATGTAGATACTACCGAGCCCAAAGCGGTTTGCCAGCGTAAGAACTCCATCAAGGTGTCGCTACGTGAAAATGGATGTGCTACATGGGCAAAGCGCTCACGCAGCATTTGCCAGGTAAGCCAGGGCCCTAAGGCACTGGCCATAGCCGCCCAAAGGGATGCCATCCAACCCCAACGCATGACTACAAAAGCCCAAACCCCCACCCCCAAAGCAGTAGTGGCAAAACCCCAAAGGTGGTAACGCGCCACCAAAACCAACCCTAAGCCGGCAGAAGGCCAGAACAAAGAAAACCCGCTATTGGCAGATGATTGAACGCGCGACAATGCACTGAGTAGAGCAATAAGGCCCACAGCTAACAACACACCTGCGAGCACCCGCCAAAAATGACGGACGGTATGCTCTGGAGTTGCTGTCAATAAATCACCAGATAGCGTAGCATTAGCACGCGATGAGTCAGGAATGTCCATTGCTGCATTATGGCAAACACCTCGCTTGGCATAAAGTCCTTGTTTTTGAAATACCTTTTGAAATGAACGCTCTCATCAGCCCTAGCCTGTACTTTTGCCTACGATATCTGACTTCAAGCAAGTTTTATGTTGGTTTTTTTATTTTATTTGTTGCCATTCAACAAATTTGCTTTGCTCAAATAGACTTTGGTATCTACCACCGAAAGCAAGCCCAGCAAACCACGTCCGTGGTACAAACTGAACAAGTGCGTGCAGAGTTGGTCGCGCATGCTCCTCAAGGCATAGGCTTAAACAAACCCCTGCAACTTGGTTTGTTATTGCAGCACCAACCCCATTGGCACACGTACTGGAAAAACCCGGGTGATTCTGGCCTGGCTACCCAATTACAGTGGGATGTACCGACTGGTATCAAACCGGGCGAGTTTGAGTGGCCAATCCCTCAAAAAATTGCGATTGGGTCTTTGGCAAATTTTGGCTATGAAAACCAGGTTCTGTTGCCGGTGCCCTTTGCAATCGACTCCAGTTTTAAACCAATACCAGGTCAAGACAAGCTGAATATTCAACTACAAGCGAGTTGGCTTGTGTGCAAAGAAGAGTGCATTCCGCAAGAGGGGCGATTTAACTTGCAACTTCCATTGCAGGGAACCATAGCTATGCACGCAGCTCTGTTTGATGCTGCGAACAAAGCCCAGCCGGGATCGCACTCAGGCAAGGCTCAGGCACTGATTACCCCGGACGGTATATTGCTGCAAGTAGATGGTCTGCCGCCCGCTTGGAGCAACAAAGCCATTAATGCGTTTACAGAGGCGCCAGAACTGACGCTGCATGCCCAATCGCCCCAAGCATCCGATACTGTGCTTAGCACACGTACTGCCAAAGCAGGTGTCCAAGGTTGGGATCAGGGTGTCTGGTCTGCGTTATTGCCCTTGAATGAGCATCGCATGGCTAACCCCGAACAGCTGAACGTGGTTTTGAGCCTGGGTAACCAAGGCGTACGCATCAACCCCACCATAGATGGCAAATGGCCTGCATTGAAGGCAAAAGCATCTATACCACCCGAACTGCAAGCCGCACTGGATGCACAACTGCAAAACACTGCACCGCAAGCTACTAACAGCACAGGCATGACCGGCTTGCTGCTGGTGCTTACCAGTGCTTTGCTCGGCGGCTTGATTTTGAACCTGATGCCCTGCGTGTTTCCGGTACTGGCGATCAAGGTACTGGGTTTTGCATCGGAACATCGTCAACCCGGCGCTTTGCGTCAACAAGGATGGGCTTATACCTTGGGTGTTGTTATGAGCTTTGTAGCATTGGGTGGGTTGCTGTTGGCTCTGCGTGCCGGTGGCGAGCAACTGGGTTGGGGCTTTCAGTTGCAATCCCCCTGGGTTATTTGTAGCTTGGCCGCGCTTTTTACCCTGATCGGGCTCAACCTGATGGGCCTGCTGGAAGCCGGCAATATATTGCCAAGCGGACTGGCGACGTTGCAGCTGCGCCACCCCTTGGGCGATGCCTTTTTATCGGGCGTATTAGCGGTGGCCATTGCATCTCCATGTACTGCGCCGTTTATGGGTGCGTCTTTGGGGTATGCCCTCACCCAACCGGGCATACAAGCACTGGCCATTTTTGCGGCATTGGGCGTGGGCTTGGCTCTGCCCTATTTGGTGTTGAGTTATTTTCCTGCACTGGGTCAAAAACTACCACGCCCCGGCGCATGGATGGATACTTTGCGCCGCTTTTTGGCGTTTCCCATGTGGGCAACGGTGATTTGGCTGGTATGGGTGTTGGGGCATTTAAGTGGTGTTGATAGTGCAGCTGGTTTATTGGCTTTATTGTTGTCCATGGCCATGCTGGTATGGGCCTTGCAGTTACGTGGCAACAGCCGCTGGTGGGTTGCAGGCGTTGCGTTGCTGGCCATTGCTGGTACTGGCAACGCATTGGTAACGCAGTTAAGTCAAGATGCTGCGCCTTCTGCAAAAGCACCACTCCAAGGGTGGCAAACATGGGAGCCGGGCCGGGTGGAGTCTGAATTGCAGGCAGGCCGAGCTGTGTTTGTTGACTTTACCGCCGCTTGGTGCATTACCTGCCAATACAACAAAAAAACCACATTAAGCAATACAGACGTGTTAAACGACTTTAGTGCTAAACAAGTAACATTGCTGCGAGCCGACTGGACAAGGCGTGACCCGGCCATCACTCTCGCCTTACAAGCGCTAGGACGCAGTGGCGTGCCAGTGTACGTTCTCTACCAAAATGGACGTGCACCCGTTATTTTTTCGGAAGTTTTGTCGACACAGGCCCTGCGTGATGCCATTCAAAGTTTATAGAAGAGTTCCTGACCTGCGACAATACGGGAATGAATACGCAAACACCCACTTTAGACTTTAGCCACCTGCACAACCCCACTTTTTTGCGCGCCTGCATGCGCCAAGCCACAGACTACACGCCTGTGTGGCTGATGCGCCAGGCCGGACGCTACCTGCCTGAATACTGCGCCACCCGTGCCCGCGCCGGTAGTTTTATGGGCTTGGCCACCAACCGCGACTTTGCCACCGAAGTGACGTTGCAACCCTTGGAGCGTTATCCGCTAGATGCAGCCATTTTGTTCAGCGATATTTTGACCGTGCCCGATGCCATGGGGTTGGAACTGTCTTTTGCCCAAGGCGAGGGTCCGCGTTTTGCACATCCTGTGCGTGATGAAGCCGCAGTAGCCAAGCTTGAAGTGCCTGACATGGACAAACTGCGCTATGTGTTTGATGCGGTAAGCTCGATTCGCAGTGCACTGACCCAAGCCGATGGGCGCGGTAAAGTGCCGCTGATTGGTTTTTCCGGCAGCCCCTGGACGCTGGCCTGCTACATGGTAGAAGGCAAAGGCTCAGACGACTACCGGATGGTAAAAACCATGCTCTACAGCCGGCCGGACTTGATGCACCGTATGCTAACCGTAAACGCCGATGCAGTAGCCGCCTACCTGAACGCTCAAATTGATGCTGGAGCACAAGCGGTGATGATTTTTGACAGCTGGGGCGGTGTACTGGCCGATGGCGCGTTCCAAACCTTCAGCTTAGCCTACACCAAGCGAGTTTTAAGACAGCTCAAACGCCACGGCACTGATGGCCGTGTGGTTCCTCGTATTGTGTTTACCAAAGGTGGCGGATTGTGGCTCAAAGATATGGCGCCATTAGATTGCGACGTGTTGGGCCTTGACTGGACAGTTAACCTAGGCGCAGCTCGCGCCTTGGTGGGCGGCAGCGAAAACACCTCCGGCAAAGCACTGCAAGGCAATATTGACCCCAACGTGCTGTTTGCACCACCCGCGCAGATTGATGCCGAGGTAGCCCGTGTGCTGCATAGTTTTGGTACGCCCTACCAAGGCTCTGGGTCCGGCCCAACCCATATTTTTAATTTAGGGCACGGCATTAGCCAATACACACCACCCGAACATGTGGCGGCATTGGTTCAATCGGTGCATCAGCACTCTCGCGCGCTGCGAAAAGCGAATTGACTAGCACATTTTTTAGCACTTTTTTAGTGCAACAAGCACCACTTATGCACAAAAATT
The DNA here is from genome assembly GCA_943327015.2 of Akkermansia muciniphila. Taxonomy (GTDB): domain Bacteria; phylum Pseudomonadota; class Gammaproteobacteria; order Burkholderiales; family Burkholderiaceae_C; genus Allorhodoferax. The sequence continues at coordinate 304 of CALPVM020000126.1, read as the reverse complement.
TAGATGTAACAAACAAGTAAATTAAATTTAGCAACGGTTACCTACACATGCTGCAGAATCACTAAGTTATTGATTTTTATATAAATTAATTTTTGCTTTTTTTATACGCAATTTAATCAACCCTTTGAAAATCAAGCATTTGCAGGCACTCAAGACAAACTATCAACAAAGTTATCCACAGAAAAACTGAATCACTTGCAAAGCACCTGCAAATCAAGCACTTAGGCGATTTTTCACCAGTCCACATCAAAAATACCGCACAAGTGACGCTTTAAATATTTCAAAATTCGACTTGACAAACCAC
>CALPVM020000125.1 GCA_943327015.2 Akkermansia muciniphila | reverse complement strand
GTGCCTACCTGGTCTGCTAACAACAAGCCCTTGTACACCACGGTACGGCTGGACATGCTGGGCACATAGTATTCTTTGCTGTGCTTAAGTTGCAGGTTTTGAATGGCAGCACTGGCTGTTTTGCGAATAACGTAAAGTTTACGCTCTAAAGCGTCTTGCACAATCACATCATTACCACGACCAATAAACACTTGGCGCAGCAGTGGCTCTTTTTTACGTACGGTAGGTGACATGGGCATGTCGCGGTTGGTGGGCACATCGCGCCAGCCTAACAGCACTTGTCCTTCGGCCTTGATGGCACGCTCCATTTCCTGCTCGCAAGCCAAGCGGCTTGCATGCTCTTTTGGCAGGAAAATCATGCCTACACCGTACTCACCGGGGGGTGGCAAGGTAACGCCCTGCTCAGCCATGGCCTCACGGTAAAGCGCATCGGGCAGTTGAATCAAAATACCAGCGCCATCGCCCATCAACGGGTCAGCACCCACCGCACCACGGTGATCTAGATTTTCGAGAATTTTGAGCGCATTTTTTACTATCGCATGGCTTTTTTCACCGCGAATATGTGCCACAAAACCCACACCACAAGCATCGTGCTCTTGGTCAGTGGAATATAAACCGTGATCTTTTAAATGCTGAATTTCGGCTGCCGTAGTCATGGCGCACTCCTAGAAATGACAATATTGGGTAGCATAACCGAATGCAATAAAAATGCCAAGACAATTAATTGGGGTCAGATTCCAATTAATTAGACCTGAATATTTCCCAGATTAATTGGAATCTGACCCCAATTAATTTTTTCTAGGTCTACCGGCGCTCGATTTCAATACACGACGCTGCGTTTTTGCCTGCAGACCATCCAAAAAATTGGAATCCCCTAGAGCCCACCCATGTAGCGCCGATTCTGTGAGCTGCGTATGTTGCAGCGGTGATATACCCGCCTTTACCATGTCGACATATGCAGCCTCACGGGCAAATGGTGTGTTGCCAAGTTCCCAAATTAATGCATGGGCTGTAATTAAATGGTCAACTTTGGCACCACAATAGTGCAAATAGCTTGACCATGAATAATCGGCTGGTTGAGCGACCATGGCGGCACGCACCGGATTTAAATCGCAATAAACCATACAGCTGAGCAGATACTGGTCTGAGTTAATCAACGCTGACTTGTAGCGCCCTTCCCACAAAGTACCGCTTCGCTGGTATTTGTCGTTAAAGTAACGCACATATTTGCGGCCTACAGCTTGCATCATCTGTGGTAGACCCTGCGCTGTGTTGGGTGTTGCCAGCAAATGAAAGTGGTTACTCATTAATACGTAAGCATGCACTGCCACATCAAATTGACGGGCATGCTCGCTGAGCAAACCAAGCAGAAAATGATAGTCTGCCTCGTTAATGAAAATAAGCTGTCGGTTATTGCCCCGCTGAATGATGTGGTGCGGATAGCCGGACAAGGTCAGACGCGGCAAGCGGGCCACAAGCCAACCCCAGAATTATTTGGGCGCGCGCGAAACCCGGACTTTACTACCGGTAGTCACAATAATAACCGGGTCACCCGCTACCAAAGACTCAGAACTTTTGGCCTGCACCACCACGCGACGCTCGCCGGACTTGCTAAGTTGCAGCAATATTTCGACCGCTTCTTCGCGGGTTGCCATGCGCTCAATGGCATTTCCTGCCGCTGCGCCCGCTACTCCAGCAAGAATACCAAGCACCTGCCCCTCTCGCTGAACACTGCTACCGGCATAACCACCTACGGCACCCACAACACCACCCACCGTAGCACCAATACCGGACTGGTTGCCATCCACCATAACCGGACGAACCGATAAAACAACGGCATCTTCCACGCGCGACATACGCTGCGCGTCATCACGCTTAATGACATCCGGACTGCTGCTAGAGCATGCAACCAATCCCACCGACAGCAATGCAACAAACAGCATTTGAACCAAATTTCTCATGTAAAACTCCAAACAATTAAACCTAGCAATGTAAAACCCAAACAGTACAACGCCTAAACACGTTAAGCGGTGTCGGCAGCATTGTCTACAGACAACCGAAACCGCGTATGCAGTAAATCATTTAAACCGAATTCAGCCAATATGGCATGCAGCCGCTGCGCGGCGGAACGTTTGCGCTGCCCGGTAAAACGCGCAATGATCAATTCATTTTTCATGCTGTGCTCCCAACCCACAAGCTCAGTTACGGTGACCTGATAACCGCAAGCCTCCAAGTACAAACATCGTAGCACATTGGTAATTTGGCTACCGAGTTCCCGGGTATGCAATGGGTGTCGCCATAATTCAGCCAAAGGCGTTCGGGATAAGGCAAGCGCTCTGCTTTGCCCCAAACTCCTAGCTACTTCGGCCTGACAACAAGGCACGAGCACCAAGGCCTTGGCCTTTTTTTGCAGGGCAAAATCAATGGCATCATCGGTCGCGGTGTCGCAGGCATGCAATGCGGTAACTATATCCACTTGCGCGGGCAACAGCGGACTAGCTAAAGAGTCGACCACACTCACATTCAGAAAGTGCATACGGTTAAACCCGAGTTCCTGAGCCAACACTCGTGACTTTTGCACCAACTCTGCCCGAGTTTCTATGCCATAGATAGCGCCCGTTTGCAAGGTCTTAAAAAACAAGTCATAAACGATAAATCCCAGATACGATTTACCCGCTCCATGGTCTGCCAAAGTTAAGGCGCCACCTGAGGCACTCAGCTCTGACAAAATTTTCTCAATAAACTGGTATAAGTGGTAAACCTGCTTTAATTTACGCCGGGAGTCTTGGTTTAACTTGCCGTCACGGGTCAGAATGTGCAACTCTTTGAGCAAGCCAATCGACTGCCCTGGTCTGATTTCTGGCGGCAACTCCGACACCGCCACCGCAGAGGTGATTTTTTTATTTTTCATACGGGACACTGCGCTTAAAACCTAATGCTTGCCAACCCGCATGCCCCAAAGCTTCTACCGTGTGAATATTGGCTTCAAAAATATTCTCGGCTTGCGGAAACGCCTCTACTGCGCGGTCAATGCTTTCTTCACGTAATAAGTGCAATGTTGGGTAAGGCGCTTGGTTGGTCAAGTTGCTGACATCTTCACACACTGTACCGGCAAATTGAAAATCGGGATGAAAACTGGCAACTTGCAACTCGCCATCGAGTTCTAATTCAACTAGTAAATCATCAACTTCCTGCAAAAAATCGTTAAATTCCAAAAAATTATGCAAGCACCAAGGCGCCATAAGCAAGGTGGTTTCGCGCTCTTTAACGGGTGTTTGAATTAGCGCCAGACACTGCATACGCACATCCAGCAGCAACTGCTCCTGACTTTGTGCAGAACTCACCGCATAATGAATCAATCCCTTGACGTGTACAGCCTTGGCAAAAGGGCATAAATTAAGTCCGATGACTGCTGATTCCAACCAATGACGCATATCGCGTACAACCAACCCCAATGGAGTATCCGGATCTAAAGAGTTCAAATCAAAGTCCTGCAGCTATTCAAACAAACTTACTGGGTTGTCCCACCAGCAATTTAGCAAGCTCATCCAATAATGTAGTGCTTACACGTTCAACCGGATAACTTACATTGACAATACCAAAAGCCTGAACATTGGCTAATCTGAAGTTTATTTTTGCCGCATCGTGGTCAGCAACCGCTGTAACGCGGCCGCGCGCTTGGGTAGTGTAATCAAACCGTACCGCCTGCAAGGTATTCTTTTCAGGATGGCGCACTGATATTCGATCATGCTTGACTCCACCCGCGGATAAACGCTCTTCAATACGCTGCAAATCGGGTGGAAAATTGGCGCTGACACTCCCGCCCACAGGATTACCAAAAATAGGCAACAGGCTCCAGGACATGCCTATGTAGTCATAGACTTCACGGTCTTTCAGCATCTTTTTACGTGCATCCGATTGAAAATCAAGCATTTTCATGGCGGGCCATGGGGTTTTGCCATCCAAGGTCAATTTGGGGCCCGGCGGAGCAATAACATTCAATTGCTTGGCCAACTCATTCAGATACAGCGCTACTGATTTCGCTGCAGCTTCGGTCGTTTGGATATTGGAGAGAAAACGCGAGTCGCTTGCCTCTTTTTCAGACTGCAAGGCACTGGCTTGTGATTTAAGCTGGTTTAAAAAACTCACGGAAACTCTCCTGATATTGGTATTTTTAGATTTTACGATACCGAAGGCAACAGTTTTAAACCAGTAAGACGGGTGTGCTCGCGTACTGCAAAGCGGTCTGTCATACCCGCAATATAGTCAGCCACTTTCCGATGGCTAAAATCACCACCAGACACGGTTATGTGCATTTCATCCGGGCTTTGGCAGTAAACCGCAAACAAATCGCGAATAACTTGTTTAGCCATATCCATAGAATGCACCACCTGCGCGTGGCGGTACAGTTTTTGTTTTAGAAAAACCTTCAACACCTTGGATTGCTCCCGCATTTCTGTACTAAAAAGCACCAAGGGTGTACTTGCACGAACCTGCTGAATATTACTTACCTGGGCTGACTGTAATGCGCTTTGGGTGGCGTTAATCACGTCATACACCTGATGGCTGAGCATCAGGCGAATGGTGGCATACAACAAACGCCGCCCTTGCGCGGGCTGATCCAAGTGCGGATGCGCCGCTAATGCTTGCTGCAAAAAGCCCTTGAACAGGGGCACTTCCTGCAATTGTTCCATGCTGATAAGCCCTGAGCGCACACCATCGTCAATATCATGGGCGTTGTAGGCAATCTCATCGGCCAAATTACACAGTTGTGCCTCTAAACTAGGCTGTGTTTGGTGTAAAAACCGCTGCCCTACCCCACCCAAACCATCGGCATAAGGCAATTCAGCGGCTTCTAACAAAGCAGCATTGGTGCGTGAGCAGTGCTTCAAGATGCCTTCGCGTGCTTCAAAAGTAAGGTTTAAGCCATCAAAGTCCGGATAACGGTGCTCAAGGTGGTCTACCACACGCAAACTTTGCAAGTTATGCTCAAAACCACCAAACGGCGCCATGCACTCATGCAAAGCATCTTGGCCGGCATGGCCAAACGGGGTATGCCCCAAGTCGTGCGCCAGCGCTATGGCTTCTACCAAGTCTTCATGCAAGCCCAAAGAGCGCGCCATCGAGCGCCCCAATTGGGCTACTTCGAGAGAGTGGGTTAAACGGGTACGAAACAAATCGCCTTCGTGGTTCAAAAACACCTGGGTTTTGTACACCAAACGCCGAAAAGCCGTGGAATGCACAATACGGTCCCGGTCCCGCTGAAAATCATTGCGCGTGGGTGCGCTAGGCTCGGCATAACGCCTGCCCCGCGACGCAGCGGGGTTGCAGGCATAGGGAGCCAGATCGGGTGTCAATGCAGTTCCTGACTACAAAGGTCAATCACATGCCGCACCAATGCATCGGGGGCAGAAGCCATGTCGGCCACGCCGGTCTGGTTAATGAGCACAAAACGTATTGCTCCGGCTTCTGCTTTTTTGTCCACACGCATCAATTCCAGATAACGCCCGGCACTATCTGCCTTATCCAACGGTGGCGCAACCGTGGGCAAACCCGCTTTTTGAATTAAACGCACCAGTCTGCTTACCAAGGTCTGGTCAATACGCCCTAATTGCAGCGACAAATGGGCGGCCATCACCATGCCGCAGCCCACGGCCTCGCCGTGCAACCACGCGCCGTAGCCCAACCCCGCCTCGATAGCGTGACCAAAAGTGTGACCAAAATTTAAAATAGCTCGCAAACCGGATTCACGCTCATCCTGCCCCACTACCCAAGCTTTGATTTCGCAGCTTCTTTTAACCGCATACGCCAAGGCTGCGCTATCGCGCGCCATCAGGGCATCGATATGCGCTTCCAGCCACTCAAAAAATGCCATATCGGCAATGGGGCCGTATTTAATGACCTCAGCAAGGCCGGCACTGAGTTCGCGCTGCGGCAGCGTATGCAAAGTTTGCAAATCACACACCACCTGCAACGGCTGGTAAAAAGCACCAATCATGTTTTTACCCATAGGGTGATTGATGCCGGTTTTACCTCCCACAGAAGAATCCACCTGTGAGAGCAAGGTGGTGGGAACCTGCACAAAAGGCACGCCCCGCATAAAACTGGCGGCCGCAAAACCAGTCATATCGCCAACCACGCCGCCGCCCAAGGCGAACAGCACACTTTTACGGTCGGCACCATGTTTTAGCAGCGCATCAAAAATAAGGTTCAGGGTTTGCCAAGTTTTGTATTCTTCACCATCGGGCAGAATAACGGTATACACCTGCGCATACTTGGCCTGTAACGCAGACTGCAAGCGCGCAGCGTACAAAGGTGCAACAGTGGTATTGCTGACAATAAATGCACAACGTGCGGAGGGCAATTGCGCATAGGTCAACGGGTTGTCGAACAAGCCGTTACCAATGGTTATGTCGTAACTGCGCTGATCAAGAGGAATGTTAACAGTCTGGGTATCAAGTGTAGGCATAGTGCCAAGTTTAGAGCAAGATGGCTATTACTCCATAGCCCAAGCCTGACTTCAGGCAGAATATCCGCCAAATTTTCCAGATTTACGCATGGCAGAGCCATACGGCCCGCTTTTGTGAGCGTAAGTTGAGGGTGCGTTGTCTGGAAACATAATCTGCAATGCTTGATCCACAAAAGCAGATTTACGCAATAAATTTTCACGCACCAATGTCAGAGCTGCAGATAGTTCTTTCATGCGAAGATTGAGGTGCTTGGTTGATAGACCCGCTTTTTTGCTTTGTTCATAACAACGAAACAACTCGGTCACCAGCAGCTGGAGATTTTGGGTACTTGTTTCCAGTACCGCAGGTTCGTTGCCCAACAGAGCGGTGCGAACAACCAAAAGCTGCTGCTCAACCCGCTCCATCAACTGCTCAAGAGGTGACGATGACATGCAACTACATTAACGACTGACACGTGGCAGCATATCCTGCGCATTAGACAGCAACTTATCGGCAATCGCCTCGGCATCTACTTTGTAAGAACCGTCTTGTATG
>CALPVM020000124.1 GCA_943327015.2 Akkermansia muciniphila | reverse complement strand
TGGTGCGGCGAAAACGTGTCGTAGGGCAGGGTTTCCCAATCCGGAAACAATGCACAGCGCAAGGAAGGCTCAAAAAATGGTATTTCTTCCAGCAAGCGTTGGGCGTCACTGGCATCGGCCGTCACTACCGTCATGGGTTTGTGGGCTGATTTCTCGCGCATGCCAAGGCGGGCAAGAAGCAAGGCATCAGCAGAGCCGACCGGGCGGGGCAGGGTAAAGCGTTTGCCAATGTTTAGTTTGGGTAATTCCATGCAGCGAAGGCAAAAGGTTTGATTTTAGAATGGAGGGCTTGATTATGAATACCCAAAATACAAATTCTTCTGATTCTGAGCGCATCTGGGCGCTTATTCCCTGTGCCGGCACTGGTTCGCGGGCAGCTGTGGCGGGTGCCAAGCAATACCATCCTGTTGCGGGTAAGCCGATGGTGTTGCATACGCTGGCGGCTTTTACCGATGTCAAGCGTCTGGCCGGTGTGCTGGTCGTGGTGTCTGAAGGCGACCATTTTTTTGATTCAGTCCACCAAAATGTCATGGTGCGACACTGTGGTGGTACAACCCGCGCCCAGAGTGTGACCAATGGGTTGCTGGCTTTACGATCTCACGGTGCATATGACAACGACTGGGTGATGGTGCATGACGCAGCGCGCTGCCTTATTACACCGCACCAAATTAACGCCCTTATAGACGCTTGTCTGCCGGATGCAGTGGGTGGTTTATTGGCGCTCAAATTGCCGGATACTTTAAAAAGTGAGCGTAATGGCCGGGTGCTCGCCACAGTTGATCGCAGTGATAAATGGTTGGCGCAAACTCCGCAAATGTTTCGTTTGGGCATTTTGTTGCAGGCATTAAAACAGGTGGGCGATGCCGCAACCGATGAAGCCAGCGCTATCGAGGCGCTGGGTCTGCAGCCCTTGCTGGTGGAGGGTAGCGCGCAAAACTTTAAAGTAACTTATCGCCAAGATTTTGCATTGGCACAGGCTGTATTAAGGATGCATGATGAATTTTAGAATCGGGGAAGGCTGGGACATTCATGCTCTGGTGGAGGGTCGTAAGCTGATTTTGGGCGGTGTGCATGTGCCCTATACCAAGGGTTTGCTTGGGCATTCAGATGCCGATGCTTTGCTGCATGCCATTACTGATGCTGTGCTGGGTGGTGCTGGCTTAGGCGATATTGGCAGCCATTTTCCGGATACCGATGTGCAGTTCAAAGGCGCCGATTCTGCGGTACTGCTGGCCGAAGCCATGCGCCGGGTGCGGTTACAGGGGTTCGAGATCGGAAATGTAGACAGCACCATTATTGCCCAAGCCCCCAAAATGGCGCCGTTTATTGCAGCCATGCGCCAGCGGATTGCCGATATTTTGGAGGTAAATTTGACGCGTGTGAACGTCAAAGCCAAAACCTCTGAGAAAATGGGACCTGTCGGCGAAGGGCTTGCCATAGAAGCCCGTGCTATTGTTTTGTTGCAAGAAAATCAACCATAGAGACCTATGTCAACTACCAAACACCCCTCCTTGCTTGCCCCTCTCGATTTGGGCTTTACCACTTTACGTAACCGCGTGATGATGGGTTCCATGCACACCGGGTTGGAAGACCGTTTTTTTAACTACCCCAAACTGGCGGCTTATTTTCGTGAGCGTGCCCGTGGTGGTGTTGGTCTGATTGTGACCGGCGGTATTTCGCCCAACCGCCAAGGCTGGTTGTTGCCTTTTGGCGGCACCATGAACACCGCATTTGATGCTTGGAACCACCGACGCGTTACAGATGCCGTGCACGAAGAGGGCGGCAAAATTTTGATGCAAATTTTGCATTCCGGACGCTATGGGTATCAGCCGTTTGTGGTTTCAGCCTCGGCCAAAAAATCGCCCATTTCTATGTTCAAGCCCAAAGCGCTGGACGAAGATGGCATTGAAGACACCATTCAATCGTATGTGCGTTGCGCCACCTTAGCACAGCGTGCCGGGTACGATGGCGTAGAAATTATGGGTAGTGAAGGCTATTTGCTGAACCAGTTTTTGTGCAAACGCTCCAACTTGCGTAAAGACCGCTGGGGTGGCTCCATTGAAAACCGCATGCGTTTGCCGGTAGAAATTGTGCGCCGCGTGCGTGAGGCCGTTGGCGAGAATTTTATTTTGATGTACCGCCATTCCATTTTGGATTTGGTAGAAGGTGGCAATAGCTGGGAAGAGGTAGTGCAGGTAGCGTTGGCTCTCGAAAAAGCGGGCGTTACTATTTTCAACACCGGCGTGGGTTGGCATGAGTCCCGCATACCCACTATTGTTACCTCAGTGCCGCGCGCCGCCTTTGCAAGTGTGGCAGCACGCTTAAAGCAAGCGGTAAGTGTGCCGGTGGTGGCATCTAACCGCATCAATATGCCGGACGATGCTGAGGCGTTAATTTCTAGTGGCGCGGTGGATATGGTGTCGATGGCGCGTCCATTTTTGGCTGACCCAGAGTTTGTTAATAAGGTGGCTACCGGCCGTGTGGATGAAATTAACACCTGCATTGCCTGTAACCAAGCCTGCTTGGACCATACTTTTTCTAACAAACGCGCCAGTTGCTTGGTTAACCCGCGCGCCGGGCACGAAACCGAGCTTGTGTACCGTAAGACCACCGAGAAAAAACGTGTAGCTGTGGTGGGTGCAGGCCCTGCAGGTTTGTCAGCTGCCACTGTAGCTGCCGAATGCGGGCACGAAGTCACTTTATTTGACAGTAGCGACCGTATCGGTGGACAGTTCAATATTGCCATGCAAATTCCGGGCAAGGAAGAATTTGCCCAAACCATGCGTTACTTTGCGCGCCGCCTTGAAATTACCGGCGTTAAGGTGGTGCTGAATAAACGTGTTACACGCGATGAACTGCTCTCAGCAGGTTTTCATGAAGTCGTGGTTGCAACCGGAGTAGTACCGCGCACGCCCAATATAGCTGGCGTTAAACACCCCAAAGTGGTGTCGTATCTGGATGTGATTACGCGAAAAGTAGTGCCCGGTAAGCGCGTTGCCATTGTGGGCGCGGGTGGTATAGGCTTTGATGTGGGCGAATTTTTGCTGCATGACCCTGCAATCGCTTTGCCGATGTCGGTTGACCACTGGTGTGCGGAGTGGGGTGTAGACTTGCAAGCCAACAATAATGGCGGCTTGGTCAAGCCAGTTGAAGCAGCGCCTTATCGCGAGTTGTACTTGCTGCAACGCAAAACTACCAAGCCGGGTGCTGGTTTAGGTAAAACATCGGGCTGGGTGCACCGTGCAGTGCTGCAGCGCAACGGTGTAGAAATGTTGGCGGGTGTTGACTACAAAAAAATCGATGACGAAGGCTTGCACATCACCGTACACGGCTTAGAGCGTACACTGCACGTAGACCATATCGTGATGTGTGCCGGTCAAGATTCGCTGGACGAACTGATGCCCAAAACCTCCGGCCCGGATGGTCAGCCTATGCCAGTATTGCCACGCTTTCATAAAATTGGTGGCGCAGCGCTGGCTGCAGAATTGGACGCTAAACGCGCCATTCGTGAAGGTGCAGAGTTGGCTGCAAGTTTTTAATGGTGGGGTCAGCCATGTCTAAATACCATGCAGTTGTTTTGGGGTTGGTGCTGGTGGGCAGCACTGTGCCACTAAGCGCCCAAACTCCAGAAGCAGCAGTTCCACGCAATGTGGTGCAATTGTCAGCTTCTGGTGCAGTAGAGGTGCAGCAAGACTTGCTGACCATCACGCTTTCTACCACCAAAGAAGGTGCAGACCCTGCTATGGTGCAAACGCAGCTCAAGCAGGCGCTGGACATGGCCATGCAACAAGCCAAACTGTTTGCAGAGCCGCGTGCTTTAGAAGTAAAAACCGGCGCCTTTAGCCTGCAGCCCCGTTACAGTCGGGATGGCAAAATTGCGGCCTGGGTTGGTTTTGCCGAACTGGTGCTAGAGGGGCGTGACTTTGCACGCATGGGTTCGGCTGCTGGCAGAATTCAGGGCTTAACCATTGCAAACACCAGTTTTAGTCTTAGCCGTGAGGCGCAAGCCAAGGTCGAAAACCAAGCGCAAGAAATGGCCATAGATCGCTTTAAATCCAAGGCCAGTGACATTGCCAAAGGTTTTGGTTTTGCTGGGTTTACCTTGCGCGAAGTTAATATAAGCCATGCTGATGCCGATTATTCCATGCGTCCACGTATGCTTAGCGCACCCATGAAGGCCATGGCCAGCGATGCACCGTTGCCTATGGAAGCAGGTAAATCATGGGTGCAAATTCAGGTGAGCGGTTCGGTGCAACTGCGTTAGTAATCATTTCGTTTTCAGGAATACCATGACATCAACTTTTCCTCGCCGTGTGGCGATTGTGGCAGCCAATCGCACGCCGTTTGCCCGCTCCAATACTGCGTACTCGCAACTGTCTAACAAAACCATGCTCACCGATACCTTGCGTGGCTTGGTAGAAAAATGCCGTTTGCAAGGCGAATTGTTAGGCGAGGTGGTAGGGGGCGCGGTCATGAAGCATGCGCGCGACTGGAACCTTGTGCGCGAATGCGTGCTGTCTTCCGGCTTGCATCCCAACACCCCTGCCTATGACGTGCAGCAAGCCTGCGGAACGGGTCTTGAAGCCACTATTTTGGTGGCCAACAAAATTGCTTTGGGGCAAATTGATGCGGGCATTGCCTGCGGCAGCGACACCACCTCTGACGCACCGGTGGCTGTAAGCCGTGGTTTGCAGCGCATGTTGATGGACCTGAACGCTGCCAAAACCAGTACCGCACGGCTTAAGCATTTGATGCGCGGATTGCGTTTAGGTAACTTAATACCTGAGCTGCCGGCCAATGCCGAGCCCCGCACCGGTAAATCGATGGGACAACATGCCGAAATTACGGCCCAGCGCTACCAGATCAGCCGCCAAGCGCAGGACGAACTGGCATTGCGTAGCCACCACAATTTAGCTGCAGCTTACGATCAAGGATTTTTTGCAGATTTAGTGATGCCCTATGGCGGCTTGCAGCGCGACAACAACCTGCGTGCCGATTCCACCCTTGAAAAAATGGCTAAGCTCAAACCCGCGTTTGATACAACCGATGGCACCATTACTGCAGCTAATGCATCACCCTTGACCGATGGCGCCTCCGCCGTTCTGCTGGCATCTGAAGAATGGGCGCAAAAGCACAACCTTTCGGTACTGGCGTATTTTGTCACCGGCGAAGTGGCGGCCGTAGACTTTATTGACGAGCGCGAGGGCTTGCTGATGGCACCCGCCTACGCCATTGCTAAAATGCTACAGCGCACCAAGCTTAAGTTGCAAGACTTTGATTATTACGAAATCCACGAGGCCTTTGCCTCGGTTGTGTTGTGCACATTGGCTGCTTGGGAATCAGAAGAATTTTGCCGCACCAAGCTCGGTTTAAGCCAGCCATTGGGTGCTATTGACTTAAGCCGCTTGAACGTTAAAGGCAGCTCCATTCCGGCTGGCCACCCATTTGCTGCAACGGGTGGTCGGCTAGTTGGCACACTGGCTAAAATTTTGTCAGAGGCAGGCAAGGGTCGTGGCTTAATTTCTATTTGTGCTGCGGGTGGTCAAGGTGTAACAGCCATTCTGGAGCGATAGCTGCATGCAAGACTATCTGGTTTCGCTATCCAACGACCCGCGCGGTGCGGGGCTGCTCAAAAAACTGGGTTTGCCTACGCCGGTGAGTTTGACAAGATCCGTTGGTGGCGTTGTGGCACAGCCCTTGTCCGGGCATGTGGTGTTGCTGGTTTCTGCTCCAGATTCTTACGCCACCAAAGCAGCCACGCTTGCTCTGGAAGCCGCTGGTGCAGAAATTTCAACTGCAGTGCAACTGCCAACAGACCATAAACTGAATATTGTGTTGATGGACGCAACTGGCTGCAGCACCGTGGCCGGCCTGCGTGCCTTGTACGATGGCTTGCAGCCCATCATTAAACGCCTTAGCAAAAACGCCCGTATTTTGCTGTTGGCAACCCGACCCGATGCGGTAACCGACCCCATTGCTGCCGGTTGTGCCCGTGCTGTTGAGGGTTTTACCAAATCGCTGGCCAAAGAAGTGGGCAAACAAGGCTGCACAGTAAACTTGGCATATCTTGAGCCTAAAGCCTTACCGCATCTGCGTGGTGTGATCGAGTTTTTTTGCTCTGCCCGTTGCACCTATGTAACGGGGCAGTCGGTAACTTTACACCCGCCAAAGCTAACCCTGCACAAAAAACCCAACACGCGGTATTTGAGTGGCAAAACCGCAGTTGTTACGGGTTGCGCGCGCGGCATTGGTCGCTCCATAGCGCACCGCTTGGCAGAGGAGGGCGTGCATGTTATTGGTGTAGATGTACCCGCAGCACGCGATGCCTTGTACGAGCTATGCCTGCAAATAGGCGGCACTCCATTGGTGTTGGATATTGCTGAAGCCACGGCTCCTGACGAGTTAGCAGCATTGATTGACAACAAATTTGATGCGGTAGATGTAGTGGTACACAACGCCGGCATTACCCGCGACAAAACCTTGGCCAATATGACCGAGCTGCAGTGGGACATGGTGCTGGACATCAATTTTGCGGCCATAGCGCGCATAGACCAAACCTTACTCAACCGCGCGCTGATGCACGATGCAGGGCGCATTATTTGCTTGTCTTCTATCAGCGGTATAGCCGGCAACTTTGGGCAAACCAATTATGCCGCCAGCAAATCGGCATTGATAGCGTATGTAGAGGCCTTGGGGCGCGGCGTGGCACCGCGCGGCATTACGGTCAATGCCGTAGCGCCGGGTTTTATTGAAACCCCTATGACGCAAAAGGTTCCGGTACTCACACGCGAATTGGGGCGTCGCTTAAATTCGTTGGCGCAGGGAGGGCAGCCGCGCGATGTGGCAGAGCTGGTGTGCTTCTTGGCGTCACCCGGCGCTGCGGCCATTACCGGAAACACCATTAGGGTGTGTGGGCAGGCTTTAATGGGTGCATAATCTCCTTTGTTGCACGAATGCAACAAAAATGCATGCAGGTTTACCCTTATTTTTTGCTTTTCATCAAAAATAGCGTTCTATTTGGTCTAATAACATTAACTTCCTGAACTCAGGGGGTTAAACGGG